>DAOQRI010000410.1:0-3302 GCA_035355475.1 Rhodoferax sp.
CGTCGGGCGACTTCAAAAGCTGCGGGTTCTGCTCCTTTGCTTCGCAGCAGGGTTTGCCACTCCAGCTCGGTTTTCTGCACGGGATGGGTCATGTCGTTCACTCTCCAGTTTTTCAGGAACTGCAACTGATGGAAATACTGCCTGCCCAATCGGGCGGGAAGTCGGCGAAGGCTTCAAACTCGGGGTGTTCGTCAAATGGACGCTCAAGCACTTGAAGTAGTTGGGCCACCACCGAGAAATCCTTGGTCTTTGCGGCCTGGATGGCGATTTCACCCAAGTGGTTGCGCAGCACATACTTCGGGTTATTTTTGAGCATCAAATCGGCCGCTCGCCCTCGTGGAATATGCGTAAGTAGCTCCGAATATTGTAGCATCCACGAGTCAATACCCGCGTGATCTAGGAACAGGTCCCGCAAGGGCTGCGCGGCCGTGAGCGGGTTGTCTTCCCCGTTTTTCACCCATTGACTCAAACGGCGCCAAAAAATCGTGTAATCCACGCGCTCGGATGCCAGCAAACGGAGGATTTCTGCTACCAGCGGCTGCATGTCGTCGTTTGTGTCGGCGACCCCCAGCTTGGCTGACATGCAGAGGTCGAAAGCTGCGGGATAGGCCGTCTTGAACGTTTCCAGCGCGGCAATGGTGAGTTCCTGGTCTGCAATCAGGGGAAGCAGGGCTTGGCCCAGGGCGTACAGGTTCCAGTACGCGACGTTGGGTTGTTTGTGAAAGGCGTATCGCCCCTGGTGGTCGGAGTGGTTGCAGATGTGTGATGGATCATATCCATCCAGAAACTGAAACGGTCCGTAGTCGATCGTGAGCCCCAAAATACTCATGTTGTCCGTATTCATGACACCATGGCAAAAACCAACGGCCTGCCATTGGGCCACCATGCGGGCGGTTCGCTCGGTGACGGCGTGCAACAGATTGGCGTAGGGGTTGCCATTGAATTGTTCGCGGTTGCGACATTCGGGGTAGTAGCGCTCAATTACATAGTCGGCCAATTGCTTGAGCTCTGCAGGTTGGTCGTGGTGGCAGAAGTGCTCAAAATGACCAAAACGTATGAAGCTGGGTGCCAGGCGCGTGACAACGGCGGCGGTTTCCAGAGTTTCGCGGCGCACGGGTGCGTCCGAACCGGTCACACATAGAGCACGCGATGTAGGAATGTGAAGGCCATGCATGGCCTCGCTGCACAAAAATTCGCGGATGCTGGATCGCAGCACGGCGCGACCGTCACCCATGCGGGAAAAAGGCGTAAGTCCGGCGCCCTTGAGTTGCACTTCGTTACCGAGCGTTTCACCCAGAAGAATCGCGCGGCCGTCGCCCAGTTGGCCAGCCCAGACGCCAAACTGGTGACCGCTGTAGACGCTTGCCAGCGTCAATGTTCCGGCGATGGGCCTATTCCCCGAGAGTGCTTGGAGCAATGCGTCCGATTCAAGCCAATCCGGCGGCAATCCCAAATCCCGCGCCGCCTGATGGCTGCGTCCCACCCAATAGGGTTCTGGCAACGGGGTTGGCAGCTGCGGCGCAAAAAAAACCTCGCCGAGCGATGTAAAGTTGTTGTCCCAGCGCAAACCAAGGTCCAGTGCGGTCGTGGCGGTTGGTGCAGTAGTCATTCAGAATTGTCCCGCAAAAGACTTATGCCGACAGTTTTTGGGGCTATACAGCAGGTACGATGCAGCCACGCAAACATCTCGCTTTTTGCGCCTGCGTCGTTTATTTACAAGAGGAGTTTTGTCATGTTAGGGTTAATGCAAAGCCAGCAATTGCTGATTTCATCGCTGATTGAGTTTGCCGATCGGCACCACGGTGAAGCAGAAGTCGTGTCGCGTCGCGTTGAGGGCGACATCCATCGCTACACGTACAAGGACGTGGCACGACGATCCCGCCAAGTGGCCAACGCCCTGGACAAGATGAACCTGGCATTCAGCGACCGGGTGGCCACCCTGGCCTGGAATGGCTACCGCCATCTGGAGCTGTATTTCGGTGTTAGCGGCACAGGTCGCGTGTTGCACACACTCAACCCACGGTTGCACCCCGACCAGATTGTCTGGATTGCCAACCATGCCGAGGACCAGGTGCTGTGTTTTGACATGTCGTTCCTGCCCATCGTCAAAGCCGTGCATGGACGCTGCACCACGATCAAGCACTATGTGGCCCTGTGCGATGCGGACAAACTGCCGGAAGACTCCGGCATACCGGGTCTGGTGAGCTACGAAGCCTGGATGGGGTCACAGCCCTCTGAATACAGCTGGCCGGAGTTTGATGAAAACTCGGCTTCCAGCATGTGCTACACCAGCGGTACAACCGGCAACCCGAAGGCGGCTTTGTACAGCCACCGCTCCACCATGCTGCATGCGCTAGCTGGGGCATTGCCGGATGCCCTGAGTATGAGCGCCCGTGATTGCGTGCTGCCGGTGGTGCCCATGTTCCACGTCAATGCCTGGGGCTTGCCGTACTCGGCGGCCATGACGGGTGCCAAACTGGTGTTTCCTGGACCTGCCATGGATGGCAAGTCAATATTTGAGCTGATTGAGTCTGAAAAAGTGAGTTTTGCGGCGGGCGTGCCTACTGTGTGGCAAATGATGCTGGGGCATATGCAGGCAGGCAAGCTGCGCTTTTCTACGCTCAAGCGCACGGTTATTGGCGGCTCCGCCTGTCCCCCAGCCATGATCACCGCTTTCAACGACGAATACGGGGTGGAGGTTCTTCACGCATGGGGCATGACGGAAATGTCTCCATTGGGTACCGTCTGTACCTTGAAAAACAAGCATTTGCCCATGGACGCAGCGGACAAGATGAAGGTGCGTCTGAAACAGGGCAGGGGTGTCTTCGGCGTGGACATGAAAATTGTTGGTGATGAGGGCCAGGAATTGCCATGGGATGGCAAGGCCTATGGGGACCTGCTGGTCAAAGGTCCTTGGGTCATCAGTGAATACTTCAAAGGCGAGGGCGGCTCGCCTTTGGTGGATGGTTGGTTCCCAACAGGCGATGTAGCAACGATCGACGCTGATGGTTACATGCAAATCACTGACCGCAGCAAGGATGTCATCAAATCCGGCGGCGAGTGGATCAGTTCCATTGATGTGGAAAACGTCGCCATGGCGCACCCGTCTGTTGCCATGGCAGCGTGCATTGGCATGAAGCATCCCAAGTGGGACGAGCGCCCGGTGGTTGCCGTGGTGAAGAAGCCTGGTTGTGAAGTCACACGCGACGAGTTGATAGCGTTCTACGAAGGCAAGACCGCCAAGTGGCAGATCCCGGACGATGTCATTTTTGTCGATGCCATTCCACTGGGTGGCACCGGAA
>DAOQRI010000411.1:0-3297 GCA_035355475.1 Rhodoferax sp.
CAAACAGAACCCGCTCACCCGCACGGCCCTGCTGTGCGCCTTTGGCCTGCTGGGTCACTTCAATGCGCGCGTCCGGTGCAACCTGCATGCCCATCTCAGCCACCCGACCATTGACCTTGACCCAGCCCTTGGCGATCCAGTCGTCGGCCTCGCGGCGCGACGCCATGCCCAGCTCGGCCATGCGCTTGTTCAGACGCACGGTGCCATTCGCACCGTGGGCGGCGGTGTTGGCCTGCCCTGCAGGGATGGCGGCGCGGCTGGCAGGTGTCTTACCGACAGGCGGGGCGGCACGGCGGAACAGGGTGGGTGGTGCGGGGGGCTTGGAATCTGTCATTTGCTATATCTTTTGTAGCTATATGTGCTTATTCTACGAGGGCTTGAGGCATATTTGATACATAGTTTTGTCAAATGGCCTGCAATCAGCGCACGACTTCTGGCGCACGGGCGTGACCCGTTGTACAGTCATCCTTTTGGCTGGAGAGTTCAGTTATGGTCAAAACGTGGCAAGAATCCGCTGTGGTGTACGGTACCGAGGATATTCTGACAAGCCTGTGCAATTCGGTGACGAGGGTGCTGACGGCCGCAACCCAATGCCCGATTCATTACTCCGGCATGGTCCAGCGCATCACCAAAACCTGCCTCAAGCCTGACATCGGTTGCTTCGTGCTGTTTGATGGCGGTTTCTCCGGTCTGGTGGTTCTCAATTTCTCGGCGCAAACGGCCATGGAACTCTACGAGAGTTACATGCTGAACATGGGCATGCCAAAGAGTGAATTGGCGCTGGCCCACACGTCCGACGAAGTCAGCAACATCATGGGCGAACTCATGAACCAGATCGTTGGGGATTTCACCGGCAAGGTGCGCCGCGAGTTGCAAACCAATATTACCCAGAACCAGCCCAAGATGCTGGTGCTTAACAAGCAGGTGATGCTGAGCGTGGACACGCAGCTGGACCAGCCCGAGTCACGCCGGGTGACGTTCTATACCGGCAAAAACAATATCTTTTACCTGGAGCTGGCAATTGACCGGACTGAGTTCATCAAGCTCCATGACTTCGAGGTGAACGAGTCACTGACGCCGGATGAGGTCATTGCACAAGCCGAGGCGGAACGCAGTGTCGCCCCGTCTGCGCCGGCAGCGATGGACACGACTGATCAGGACGAACTGCTGAAATCACTGGGAATGTAGTCCGCCGTTGAAGATGGAATCGGAGCAGCACTAATCTCAAAAGTATGGTCCGGTTCTTCTTTTGGATGATTCTTGCATGGGGTCTGGCGGGTAACGCGGTGGCCCAAATGGCCAAGCTCGACACCCTGTGCGACCGCCAGGAGCTTTTCGTCAATCAAACGGTGCCGGATCTACCGTGGCAGCCCACCAGGGAAAACAAAGTCGAGTTGCCCGTGCGCAGCACCTGCTGGGTGAGGCTGACACGCCCCGTTGACGGGGATGCCGCTGGCGCCAACCAGTTCTTGCGCTTCGACAATTCCTGGGGCTCCAATTTCTCGCTCTACTCCGCAACAGGCGAATTGTTGGCCAAGTCTACGGTCGCCGGGGAGCGCTACCGCACACTCGCTGACAAGATAAGGGTCTATTTCCCGCTCGAACCAGGCTCGCCTTCGGTGCTCTACGCCCGGGTGGACTCGGTCAACAACTTCTTCAAAGTCCGACACTCTTTCACCCAGGTTGACGGCAATGCGGTTGTCGCGCGCCAAGGGCGCGATTTGCAGGATGTGGCTGCTGGTTGGCTGCTGTTCAGCGCGGCCGTTTTTTCGGCACTGTTTTATCTGTTTCAGCGCAACCGCGATTACGCCCTGTTCAGCCTGTTTGCATTTGTGTTTTCCATGACCCTGTTTGCGGACCGGGGGGAGTTGGTGCCGTTCGGGTTGACCAGCTCATCCGACGTCTTGTCGCTGTCGTATCCACTCTCGGGGCTGGTTTTGGCCTGGCTATCCTTGCATGTGGGGCGTTTTGCGGTGCATGCCCCGGGGGTTGCACGGGCAGTCCAGATGGTGATCGCGTTGTACGCCGCATTGGCGGGTTGGCAGGTGGTTGCCATGCTGGGCGTGCCGCTACCAACTGCACTCTTTGAGGCTTTCGCAGACTGGGTTTACAACACGACAGCGGTGTTGCAGCTCTTCGTGTTGTGGGGCTGCTTCCAGGCCTGGCGCAGTGGAGACAAGACGAGCATCCTGTTGGCCATCGGCGTTGCGCCCCTGATTCTGTTCGAGATTCAAATCTCTGGCTGGTTCTCGGCGCTTGCTCCGACCCTGGCAGGGGCCATGGCGAGCGTGTTCGGATCGTCACTGCGTATCGCGTCCTATGTGCTTCTGCCGACCATGTTCTTCATTGTCATCGCGTACCGTGCACAGCAGGTCCAGCGCGATGCCATCCGGTTGGCCCGTCAGGATCATCTGACCAACCTGCCCAACCGGGATCATTTCTTGCAGCTCGGCCAGTCCCGGCTGAATGCCAGCAAGCGCGCCGTGTTGCTGGCCATCCATATTGATCGTCTGAAAGCCATCAACGATGTGCTGGGCTTTCAGTTGGGTGATGCGGTGCTGGTGGAGGTCAGCAAACGGCTCGTCGCCATTGGCGAAGGCGTCGTTGCCCGCGTGCAGACCAATCAGCTGTGTCTGCTTTTGCCAAACTCCGAGCGCCTTGCGCAGGTTCGCAGCCAACTGGAATCTGCCTTTGCCGAGCCGGTGACGGTGCTGGGGCAGACGTTGGATGTGTCGCTGAGCATCGGCATGGCGCACTCGACCGGTGAGCCCATGACGCTGCTGTTGCGCAACGCCGATATCGCCCTGGGAGTCGCCAAGTCACTCAAAGTGAACTGGCTGGCCTATGAGCCGGTGATGGATACGACGCGCCCTGAGAGTCTGAGCCTGTTGTCCGAATTGAGCCGGGCCATCGAAGCCAGCGAATTGCGCCTGTTCCTGCAACCCAAAGTGCGCCTGTCCGACGGCAAAGTCACGGGAGCCGAAGCACTGGTGCGCTGGCATCACCCCACGCGCGGCATGGTGCCGCCCAACGACTTCATCCCCTTTGCCGAGCAGACGGGCAAGATCAGCGCGCTGACGATCTGGGTGATTCGTGAGGGTGCGCGTTTGACGGCCGATTTTCGCCGCGAGGGACATCCCATCGTGGTGTCGGTGAATATCTCTACCAATGACATTCGCGAACCGCAATTTGTGGAGCGGGTGGTGGATTTGGTGCGCGAGCAGGGCGCGAGTCCGTCTGATCTGCGCATGGAAGTCACCGAGAGCGGCATGATGGAAGACCCGAGGCTGTCCTTGA
>DAOQRI010000412.1:0-3288 GCA_035355475.1 Rhodoferax sp.
GCGGTGCCGAAATCACTGTTCATGTCCGATGACACGGGAAGCAGTACAGGAGTCAAACCGATTGCTGCTACCGTCCCCGACAGGCTTTTGACCCAGTCAGCACTGGCCATCACGAAGCCCTCGCGCGAGGCTGCCGGATCGTTGGGGTCTTTGGGCCGCTCGAAAAAGGCTACCGGGTTCCAGGCGTAACCTTTGCCCCAGCGCTGTACCTGCTTGCCCATGTCGACGATGAGTCCCTCCGACGGACTGACGCGCAGACCGCCTTCGAGAACGGTGCCTGTGCTGTTGGTGCTGAACGCGTCATGTGACGCGTTGCCGCTGACGCGGGCGTAGGCGGTCAAAGGGTCGTACCTGAACTTGCCGGCGAGCTCGAAGCTGGTTGTGGCCCTGTCCAGGGTTTCACGGGGCACCAGGCCAGAGAAAGTGATGGGGTACAGTGCCGCCGCGGGGCGCAAGGCGAAATGCTCGGCTTTGGCTTCGACAAACCCGGTGAGTTCGTAGGGTTTGGGCGCAACTTCGGAGAGATCAAAGCTGTAGTCAGCGGCCTGTGCGCTGGCGAACACAGTGCCTAAAACCAAAACCGCGAACGCGGTTCGTGTCACTTTCTCAACTCTTCCAGGCGTGACATGAAATTCAGCGTGAACACCTCGTCCGGTACTTCACGTTTTTTCACGGCGGCATACAACATGACGGACTTGTAGCCTTTGTACAGCGGGCTATCGGTTTCAACCGTGGCGGGGCGACGAATGCCACCGCCAAAGTCCTTGACGTCCTTGAAATGCAGTGTTTTGACCAGCATGCCACTTGCCGCGTACGCTTCAATTTGGGTGGGCAGTACGGTCTTGCGATCCACCGTCAGTTTCAGCCGGTCATACGCCACCGATCCGGTTTTGGCCTTGAGGTCCAGCAGGTAGTTGTCGCCCTGCTCGGCAGCTGCGCTAACGTCGTATTCTTCGGTGTAGTCCACCCGCAGGATGTCAGCATTGTTGAACACGCCACCCGTCACCGATTGCAGGCTGGTGATGCGCACCGGCTTGCCCACATTGGGGATGTAGAGCCACATGTTGTCACCCTGGCGCAAGGTGCTGCGCCCCTTATCGCTGACCGGGGCGAGAAAAAGCGCAGCGACCTTGTCGCGTCCCTTCTTGACCGAGTACAGGATGTACTCCTTGCGCTTGCCATCGGGCTCCTCATTGATGAGCTTGCGCGTCATCTCATAGGACTCGGGCTCCAGATTGCGGTCTACCTTCTCCAGGATGGCCTTGCCGTCCAGCGCCAGAGCGAGGACTGGAGCCAGCGTGAACAACAGCAGCAGATGTCGACATGTTTTCATTTGGTGCTCCTTCAAACGTGGCGCAATGCCTGAATCGGGTCCATCCGCGAGGCGCGCCAGGCCGGTTGCAAGCTGGCCAACACAGCCATTCCCACCACCAGCACCGCGACCGTGACCACCTCGGTCACCGAGAGCGTGGGTGCCAGTGTGATGATCTGACGCCCGAACGGAAACTGCAGCGGATAAATATTGAGCAGCGCAACAACAGCCAGACTGACCGCGACGCCGACTGCGGCACCAATCAGTCCCAGCAACAATCCTTCGCCCACATACAGACCCAGAATCCGGCGTGGCGGCGTGCCAATGGCTGCCAGCGTGCCGATCTCGCGTATGCGCTCATACACGGCCATCAGCATCACGTTCATCACGCTGACCAGCACGATGGCAACCAGCATGATGCGGATAAACAGCGTCATCAGATCGATCATCCCGGCGATATTCGCGAAGGGTGACAGTGCTTTCCAGCTGTGCAGTTCCAGCACAGGCTTGCCATCCTTGTTGGTCAGTTTCTCCAGCCGCCCTGCCAGCGATGCTTCTACCTTGTCGAGTTTGGCCAGATCATGCAACCGGATGGCAATTTCCATCGCTTCGGGTTCTTCCATGCGCAGCAACTCCCGGGCATCGTCTTCGTGCACATAGCCGTCGCGCCCGCCCGGTCCGGTGACGGGCTCCAATACACCGCGCACGGAGAAGTTCTTGCCGTTGACCGAGCCATCCCGGTTGGTGGCGACCAGCACCACGGTGTCGCCAACCTTGACTTTCATACCCTTGGCGATCAGGTCGGGGATGAGTATCTGGCCCGGTCCGACCAGTGAGCCTTCACGCCCGCCGTCAATGATCCGGGTGCGCAGCCCGGGGGCTGCAGCGTCTTCCGCCGCCGGGTCAATGCCATTGAGCCGGATGCTGGTCGTTTCGCTGAAGTTGCTGAACATGGCGCCGAGCTTCAGGCGTATCGACACGGCGGCAATGTCAGGTTCGGCCTTGAGCTCGGTCTTGATGCGTTCGATCATTTTCGCGCCCACATTCAGGTTGAGCGGCAGGTTGTCGACCGAAGCCACGTAGCCTTTGCGGTGCACCTGCAGGTGGCCCAGCAGGCTGTCGGTGATCTGGCCAATCATCACCTGCTTGAACGAGCCGGCCGCTGACACAAACAGCAGCATGGCAACCACACCAATCGTGATAAGGCCCGCCGTCAGCCAGGTCCGGCGGTGGTACCGCATCAGGTTGCGCGCCGATAGTTTTAACGTGGCCATCATGACTTTTGCTCCTTGATGAGACGGCCGTCTTCAAGCATCAGCACGCGCTCGGCGGCCTCCATGATCTTCGAGTCGTGGGTGGAAAAAATGAAGGTGGTGCCAAACTCGTCACGCATGCGCTTCATCAGTGCGATCACTTTGTGCGCCGTGTCGTGGTCCAGATTGGCGGTAGGCTCATCAGCCAGCACCACTTGCGGCTCCGAAACGAGTGCACGTGCCACCGCAATTCGCTGCTTCTGGCCACCAGAAAGCTGATCCGGACGCTTGTGAGCCAACTCGCCCATTCCAACTGCGTTCAGCAATTTCATCACCTGGGCGTGGCGCTTTTCAGGAGGCCAGCTTCGCACCATGAGCAGGGGGTACTCAACGTTTTCATAGGCGGACAGCACAGGCACCAGGTTGAACTCCTGAAATACAAAACCCAGATGCTCACCGCGAAAAGCCGCCGCTGCGTTTCGGTCAAGAGCAGCCACATCGGTGCCCATGACCTTCATGCTGCCTTTGCTGGGATGATCCAGACAACCCACCAGATTGAGCAGCGTTGACTTGCCGCTCCCTGAAGGTCCAACGAATGCGAGAAACTCGCCGGCCTCTATCGACAAGGTGACGTCGCTGAGGGCAGCAACTTCCACGTCCCCGCTTCGATAAATCTTTGAGATTGAAGTTGCTTCTATGAGTGCCATGGCGAAACACCTTTCT
>DAOQRI010000413.1:0-3279 GCA_035355475.1 Rhodoferax sp.
CAGGCAAATAGCGTCTGTTCTCGCGCTCGCTAGCCATGGCTTGCGCTTGCAAGGCATCCCGTACCCAGAGGGTGACATCATTCCCGACAGATGCGTGTCGGCTGGCGTGGATCGCCAGCGCAGTGCCCCAAGCGCCTCCACCAACCACTATCACTTTCATAGCACTCTACGCAATGATTACGAGGGCTAGAGGCCTAAATGAGCATCAAATTACTGGGGCAGCGTGCTGGCAGGTGCAGCAGCGGCTTGTTGCTGCGCCAACTGCTGTTGCTCGTACATCGCCTGGAAGTTGATTTCCGACAGATGCACGGGCGGGAAACCGCCGCGCTGAATCAAGTCCGCCACGTTACCGCGCAAGTAGGGGTAAACGATTTGGGGGCAGGCGATGCCCATAATCTGGCCCATTTGATCTTCCGGCACATTGCGCACTTCAAAAATGCCCGCTTGCTTGGCTTCGACCAGGAACACGGTTTTGTCCTTGATCTTGGTGTGCACGGTGGCTGTCACACTGACCTCAAAAATGCCGTCAGCAACCGGTGCTGCTTCCACGCCGAGCTGGATGTCCACCGCTGGCTGCTCCTGTTCCAGCAGAATGGCCGGGGAGTTGGGTTGCTCAAGGGACACCTCTTTGAGGTACACGCGCTGGATATTGAAAACAGGAGTCTGGTCTGACATAAAACAGTCTTTCAAAGTAAAAAAGGCCCGCTCGAATCCTCCGAACGGGCAGATAACGGGAATTTCGTTAACCGCGGATTATCTCAGGCCCGCAGGCGACCCGAAACACATCGCTCAGGCAGCGTTTAACAGCGGCATCAACCCGCCCTGGCTGTCCAACGCCATGAGGTCATCACATCCGCCCACATGGGTTTCGCCAATGAAAATCTGCGGCACGGTGCGCCTCCCGGTGATTTCCATCATCTTGACCCGTTCCTGGGGCTGGCTGTCGACCCGAATTTCTTCAATGTGCGCAACGCCCTTGGACTGCAAAATGCGCTTGGCTTGCACGCAATAGGGGCAAACCGCTGTGGTATACATCTTGACCGCTTGCATGGCATCAACCCTTTTCAATCGGCAAATTGGCAGCGCGCCATCCGGCGAGGCCACCACCCAGCGACTGGGCCTGTTCGTACCCCAGTTTCTTGGCAATAGCCACCGCGCGGTTTGACCGCGCGCCAGACTGGCACACCAGAATAAGGGGCAGCGACTTGTTCTTCACCGCACCAGTCAATTTGGCTTCCAGCTGGTTGAGGGGAATATTCTTGGCGCCGCCCACATGACCGGCAGCGAATTCGGCGGGTTCACACACATCGATCACCACACCTTTTTCACGGTTGATCAGCATGACCGCACCCGTTGGGTCAAGGCCCGCGGTTGCGGCCCCCTGAATCACGGGCCACAAAAGCAGCGAGCCCGACGACACCGCAACGGTGATCAGCATCCAGTTGTCGAAAATGAATTTCACTTTATTCCTTGTAAGTTGGCTAGCATTCAGCCCGCCATTTTAGAATGGTGGCTGTTTTGCTGCAGAACCACCCTAGAGCAACCTCCCGCACTCCATCCTTACCATGTACAAACTCGTTCTCGTTCGCCACGGCGAATCCACCTGGAATCTGGACAATCGTTTCACCGGCTGGACCGATGTCGATCTCACCGCCACTGGCGTGGAGCAAGCCAAGAATGCTGGCCGCCTGCTCAAAGCCGACGGCTATGAGTTTGACCTGGCCTATACCAGCGTGCTCAAACGTGCCACGCGCACGCTGTGGCACTGCCTGGACGAAATGGACCGCACCTGGTTACCCGTAGTGCACTCCTGGCGTCTGAATGAGCGGCACTACGGTGCCCTCCAAGGGTTGAACAAGACCGACATGGCCAAACAGTACGGTGACGCGCAGGTTCTGCAATGGCGCCGCAGCTACGACACGCCACCACCGGCCCTGGAAGCTACGGATAGCCGCTGCGAACGCTCCGACCTGCGCTACGCAGGGCTGGAGCCAGGACAGGTTCCGCTGACGGAGTGCCTCAAAGACACCGTTGCCCGCGTGATGCCCTTTTGGAATGAATCCATGGCGCCGGCCATCCTGAGTGGTAAACGCATCGTGGTGGCAGCCCACGGCAATTCGATTCGGGCACTGGTGAAGTACCTGGACAATATTTCCGACGACGAAATCGTAGGCCTCAATATCCCCAATGGCATACCCCTGGTCTACGAACTCGACGCCAATCTCAAACCGATTCGCCACTACTACCTGGGCGATGCCGAAGCCGCAGCCAAGGCTGCCGCTGCCGTGGCCTCGCAAGGCAAAGCGTGAAAACCGGGAACTCGCCACGCGCCAGCACCTCCAAGGTGTATATTGAAACCGCACTGGGATATTTATGGGTCAAAAACTGAAAATTGCGGGCTGGATCGGGCTTGGCGTGATGGCGGGGGCGTTGACAACGGTCTCGCTGCAAACCGTTGCCCGCAACACCGTTGCGCCCCTTCCGCTGGAAGAATTGCAACAACTGGCCGCCGTTTTTGGCATGGTCAAAAGCGATTACGTCGAGCCGGTGGACGAGAAGAAGCTGATCACCGAGGCCATCGCGGGCATGGTGTCCAGCCTGGATCCCCATTCGCAGTACTTCGACAAGAAATCGTTCAAAGAGTTCAAGGAAGGCACGTCCGGAAAATTTGTGGGCGTAGGTATAGAAATCACTCAGGAAGAGGGTCTGGTCAAGGTTGTATCGCCGATTGAAGGCTCACCGGCGTTTCGTGCGGGTCTGAAACCCAATGACCTGATCACCCGAATTGATGAGGCCGCTGTCAAGGGTTTGACCCTGAATGAAGCGGTCAAACGCATGCGGGGCGAGCCCAATACCAAAGTGGTGCTCACCATCTACCGCAAAGACGAAAATCGTACGTTCCCGGTCACCATCATCCGGGAAGAAATCAAACAGCAATCGGTGCGCGGCAAGCTCATTGAGCCCGGCTATGCGTGGATACGGGTGAGCCAGTTCCAGGAGCGCACGGTCGATGATTTCGTTCACAAGATCGAAGAAATCTACAAGCAGGACCCCAATATCAAGGGGCTGGTGCTGGACCTTCGCAATGACCCGGGCGGCCTGCTGAATGCGGCGGTGGCAGTGTCAGCCACCTTTCTGCCGGAGAACGTGACCGTGGTGTCCACCAACGGGCAAACAGTTGACAGCAAGCAGACTCTCAAAGCCACCATGCGCGACTACATCGGCCGCGATGGCTCGGACCCGCTCAAGAAACTCCCAGCCGGGCTCAAGAAAGTGGCG
>DAOQRI010000414.1:0-3276 GCA_035355475.1 Rhodoferax sp.
CGAAGACTCGGCCAGCGCGCGCAGCTCGCGCTCGCGTTCAACCACAGCCTGCTGCACGCGGTAGAACTCCGTCATGTTGCGCCCCAGCCCCAGCACGCTGACGACGCGTCCTTCTACATCGAACTCTGGCACCAAACTCACTTCGTGGTGTTGAATCTCGTCACCGACCGGTATGGACTGGCGCACCAAGTCCACCATCTTTCCGGTAGCAACAACCTGGGCGATGGCCAACTTGACGTGCGCGTGCGTATCGGGAAGCTGCTGACCAATGACATGGCTGGCGGCAGCGCCCAGCGTTCGTTCATGCACAGGGTTCACATACAAATAGCGTCCAGCCACGTCCCAGCGTGCAATGTTGTCCGGCAGGTTTTCTGCCAGCGACCGGAACTCGCGCTCACGCTCAAGCAACTCGTTCTGCAAGCGCTTGCGGTCGGTGATATTGCGAGCCACAGCCATGGTCAGCGTCCGACCAGCGTACTCCAGAGAGGATAGCTGTATCTCCACCGGGACTAGGCTGCCGTCGCGCCGCTGGTGGCGAGTTTCAAAGGTGATAACGCCTTCGGCTATGGCCTGCAGGCTAGCGCACATTGCCTTTTCCAGCGAAAAGGCGGGATCGATATCGGGCGTACCCATCTGCAGCAGTTCCGCCCTGCTGTAACCCAGTGACTTGCAGGCCTGCTCGTTGATATAGGTGAAACGCGCCTTTTCGTCGATCAGGAAGATGGCGTCGCCCGAATGGTCGAGCGCGTACTCTTTCATCCTGAGCTGTTCTTCCATGCGCTTGCGCTCAGTGATATCCAGCGATGTACCAATAAAGCGCACCGGTTTGCCTTGTGCATCGTATTGCGGCTCGCCCTGCTCCAGGATGTATTTGACTCGCCCATCCGAGAACAGCAGGCGGTGCTCGACTTCGTAGAGCGAGTGGTTGGCAATGGCTTCGCTGTAGGCCTGAGATACACGCACCCGGTCTTCCGGGTGCACCGTGTCGAGGAAGGCCGCAAAGTCCGCTTTGAATTGCGTGCTGTCAATTTCCCAGATGCGGAAAATCTCATCTGACCAATCGAGCTTGTCGCGCACCAGATCAACATCCCAACTGCCGATGTGGGCGATGCGCTGGGCTTCTTGCAAAAAATGTTCGCTGTCCCCAAAAGCTTTTTCGACAGCTTTGCGCTCGGTAATATCACGACTGATGCCAACAAGGTAGTGCTGCCCATTGCCAAACGTGAAAGGCGTTTTTTGGGTTAGCAAATAGCGCGTCTTGCCGTCCGCTCCGGTGAGTACTTCTTCGTTGACGTTGATTTGGCCTGACTTGAACACCAGATCGTCTTTTTCCCTGAACACATCGGCTTGTTCTTTCGGCAGGAAGTCGTAGTCAGACTTGCCCAGCAGCACATCTTTGGGGTGCCCGAGCATGGCGCAACAGGTGTCGTTGAGCAATACCCAACGGTGCTCACTGTCCTTGACGGAAATGTTGTCGGAAATGGAATTGATGACCTTGATGAGGAAGTTACGCGAGTCCTCCATCGCATACTCCATGCGCTTACGCTTGGTGATGTTGTGCGAAAAGATGGTCAATCCGACGACTTCGCCTTCATCATTGCGAATACGAGAACCGTGGTGCTCAAAGTATTCGTAGGTCGTGGAGCCATCTTGCACGACTTCTTCCATCGTCTCGACGGAGAGACTGTGGCCCACCAACTCCAGTCCGAATCCACGATCAAAAAACTCCCTGAATTCTTCGCGCTGGACGATGTTGATCGCACTCATTCCGATGGCAATGTCCACCGACCTTCGCTTCTTTGCGTAGTTGCTGTGTGCAGCATTGAACATCAGATATCGGTAATCACGGTCAAGCACCCAAATGCCCAGCAAGGAGGTGCTCTCCATCACAGAATGCAGCAGCTTGTTTTGGGTTCGGTGGCGCGCTTCGCGCTCCTGTTCCGCCGGCGTTAACGCGTTGTTCTGCTTGTTCGACACCACATAAGAGAGCACAGCATCATGAACTTGGCGCGAAAGCAACAGCATCAGCCCCATATAGACCAACGCGATCAACGTCATGATGTATTGTTCAAACGAAAACAACCACACGGTCACCGGCAGCAAAGAGGACAGCATGAACGCGTTCGATGCCAGCGGGATTGAGGCCATGGCCGCGCTGGCAAATGCGCTAATCCCTGCGATCACAAAGATCAGCAGGAGGGTACTTTGATCCCGGGGCGATTCGGAGAAAAAAAATAATGTGAGCCCCCAGCACATCCCCGTGGCGGCCGCTCCGATCACATAGCCAGCAATCCACTTTTGCGGCTCGACGCGGGCGCTTTGATCCAGTTTCAGAAACCGGCGGGCGAACAAGTAACGAACCGCCAGGATGGACCACAGCACAAACAGCCAAGGCAGCAAACTCTGTCGACCCACGGCCTGCCACAGAGCGGCCACCACCAGCGATGACACCAACAAGCTGGAGACTGCAGAAAGCCCGATCCGTTGGTAAACCATGCGGAGCCTTTCCAGCACCACAGGCTTGACGTCACGTTGAATGCTTGCGCTGTTCATCCATACACCTTCTGTATCGCTAGGTCTTCTGAGCCTTTTGCGGGTGATTCGGAGCCGTAACTGGGGAGATAGAAGACATTACAAATTGTAGGTTAATCCAGCAGCGCTTTTTACAATATTAGCTGGCGCGAAGGCGCCAATGAACTATTGACGGGCCGCATTGCAGTTCGGTGAATCTGTATCTGCGTTTGTGACGAAGTAAGACTAACCACATGCTCAATTTGTAATGTGTGATGTAATTTGCTACAAATTGGGTAGCTACTCACGCATATTCCACGAGGTCTAGAGGCTTAAATCATGCCTAAACCAGCCTGCGTTTCACCTTTCGATTCCACTCCCGCGTGAGGATCAGTTTCTCGCCTTCATAGGCTTCCAGCCGCCCCTTCACATGCCAATGGGTTTTGGTCGCCGTCATGCTGGAATAAGTTTCGGTGCGCACCTTCCAGTCACCGCGGGATGTCTCCATCGACCAGTGGCATTCCTGTTTCGCCGACAACGGGTCATGGGGCAGGATGCTGTAGTTCTCGCGCCCGCAGCTCCACGTCGTCAGACCGTGTTCCGCAATCGTGATGCGGCCAAAGTCGTCCACGATGGCCATGCGGGTTTCACCGGTGCGCTGGTCCATGGTGACTTCGCGTTTGTGCCACGGCTTGTCCACGGTGATCAGCTCGACAGGGGCTGCTGATTCTGCTGGCGCGAACACCGGTGGTTTCTCGCCGCGCC
>DAOQRI010000415.1:0-3272 GCA_035355475.1 Rhodoferax sp.
AGTTGGATGCACTAATTGGTTCTGTCCCGCCGATAAGGTAGCCGGTTGCGCTTTCATGAGAAATGCATGCATCGCTCCTCCCTGTTTTGAGCGCAGAGAACCCCACCCATAACGAATGGCGTGCCCTGGTCAAGGCAACGTACAGCAGCCTTAAGTCTTCTCGCAATCGGTCGCGATCGGCCAACGCAAGCTCGTCGTTGTCAAATTCCAAACGCAAATGGCGGTTGCCCTCCTCATCAGCTAAATTGACAAAGGACGTGAATCGCCGGTCCTTCTTCCTGAAACTGGTTCCGTATGGAAGACATACCACCGAGTACTCCAGCCCTTTGCTTTTGTGGATGGTGATGACCTTGACCAGATCCGCATCACTTTCAAGCCGGACAACTTGCTCATCGCCCTGAGCGCCCCCTTCACTGATCTCCGTTTGAAGCCAGCGGATCAAGGCCTGCTCGCCATCCAGGGAGCTACTAGCGGTTTGCAGCAGTTCGGCCATATGCAGAAAGTCCGTCAGCTTGCGTTCTCCATCCAGATCCTTCAGCCAAGTCGCGGCCAGACCTAGCTGGTGCAGGGTCTGACGCAGCATTGCCAATACCCCTTGGTTCTGCCATACGGTTCGTAACTGGCGCAGTTGCCCGCTGCGCGCATCAAAGGCATCGTCACTGGAGGCAAGCCAGCCTAATTCGTCGAAAGTGAGACCTAGGGTGCCTATGGCCAGTCCAGCACGAACCAAGCGGACATCCTGGGGGGCGGCCACTGCGCGCAGCCAATGAACCAAATCTCGGGCTACAGCGCTGTCAAAAACCGAGGCCCTGTCTGAGAGATAGACCGACGCGACGGAACGCAGCGCGAGTTCATGGCGCACAGCATCGGCTTCCTTCCCAGTGCGCACCAGTACCGCAATGTCGGCAGGGCGCAGCGGCTTGAGTGGTTTTTCCGCTTCTGCAAAACCTGCTTGATCGTCGTTGAGCCAAGTGACGATTTGCTCGGCACAGCGCGCGGCAAATACCCTACGGGATTCGTCCGCATTGCGAATTTCAAGGTCGTGCACCAGGGTCATGGCCGGCATCGGACCTACCGATGTGACCAGATCCTCTTTGCGCCCATTTGCCCGGACTTTGACAAAGGGAAGGGGATTCACGTCGCCTTGGCGGTACATAAATGCGCCTTCTTGGCGGGCGGTATCGCCATGACCAAACCAGTGATTGACGACCCCTACCAACGCATCGGTCGATCGGAAGTTGGTCTCCAGCACATAGTGGCGTCCCGTCGTCGCCTTGCGTGCATGCATGTAACTGTAGATATCTGCGCCACGAAAGCCGTAAATAGACTGTTTGGGGTCACCAATCAGCAGCAGGGCACTTGCCCTGTCATTGGTCTCAGTCTGGTAGATCTGGTCGAAGATCTGGTACTGCAAGGGCGAGGTGTCCTGAAACTCATCGATCAGAACCACTGGGTATTGCGCCAAAATCCGTTCGCGCAAGCGTGTTGCGTTCTTGCCCCGCAAGGCCGAGTCAAGTCGGGTGAGCATGTCCGCAAAGCCGAAGGTGCCACTTTGGCGCTTCAACAAGAGCAGGCGTTGTCCGACGCTGGCCGCAGCGTGCTTTCGCAATGCCTCACTGATCGACGGCAATTGATCCAGAGCGGCCTTGAGTACTTCAAATTCTGCAAACATCGCTGGGAGCGTGATCGCAGGAGCGTCCTCTTTGCGTGCGGTCAGAAGGCCCTCGGGTGTAAACCGATCCCATCCAGTCTTCAGATCTGGGACATCGTCTTCAATCGTCCCGTTTGCCCAGCCTTTCAGGGTGTTCAGCCAACCCGTGTAGTGTTTTGCGCTTAGCTTTTGGCCGTTCCACCCGTTTTTCTTGTCGGACGTCTGATCATCGAGCCAGTCCTGCATAGCTGTTGCGCGTTGCACCCAGCCCTCTTTGAGGTGGCTCAAGGTTTCTGTGCGCTGAGTCAGTGCGTTGTTGAGCACCGCTTCCAGCGGTCCATGGCCGTATTCTGCTGGTATGTTCTGACCGAGGAGGCTTTTCATGTCCTCGACCATCTTCTCGACACTGGCCCAGACTCTCAGAACTTGCTCCAAGGATTCCACATTCAGCGGGTAACAGGATTGTCGCCAATAGTCCTGGGTTGCCTCCAGACGCATGGCATCCTCATCCGCCACCAGCGCTTCGTCAAACAGACAGCCGCTGTCGAATGCATGCTCTTTGAGCATGCGCTGGCACCAGGCGTCGATGGTGTGTACGGATGCATCGTCCATGCTCTCTGCGGCCAAGGCCAGCAACCACGCGGCATGGTCACGGGTTGGTCCTGCCGGGTACGCCGACATGAGCGTTTCCAGAAAAGGATCGCTGGCATCAGCAGGCTGATGCCCACGGAACCATTGCGCAGCCACAAGCAGCCGTTCCCGAATCCGGTCTGACAGCTCACGCGTCGCGGCACGAGTAAAGGTCATGACCAGGATCTCCGAGGGCCGCAAAGCACGCTCAAAGGCATGTTCTCCGCCATGACCCAAGACCAGCCTCAGGTAGAGAGCGGCAATAGTCCAGGTCTTTCCCGTTCCTGCACTGGCTTCAATGAGGCGGCTGCCCCACAGGTCAAAGTTATCTGCCTGAAGGACCAGACTAGCGTCAGAGTCCTGAGTCTCTGGTGTGGTGGAGTTCATTTTTGGGGCGTTCATGCTGCCACCTCGGTGCTTTCGTCTTCAGTGGCATGCACTGCGGCTTTGACCTGTTTTTTGACCCATTCCAGCAGCGGGGCGTAGATTTTCATTGCCAATACTTCGAATCGGCCATCAGCTATGAGTGCGTCATAGTCTGGAAACATCCGGAATAAACAGGGGTCATCGGCCTCCGCGCTGGACATAAACCCCCCTTCGTAAGTGGTGACGGGATCCTTGTCAGCGGCGAAGGCCAGTGCTGTCTTGAGTGGCAAGGGCAGCGGCGTGTTCATGCCATCCAGCCAGAGCTGCAGCAGCTCCTTGAGCGTATCAATGGCCTTTTCCTTAGGATAGGGTGGAATCTCCACCACACCATCGCGGCCCACCAGGATGCCCCGCGCCTTGGCCCCGCTGGCGGCAATGGCCAAAGTGCGAACCCAGGCCCCCAGCAGCTTTTCGGGGCGTGCAAAGTATTCCTTTCCGACTTTGACGATGAGCCTGCTGGGCTGCAAATCGAGCCAGGCTACCGAACTGCTGAACGGCTCTTCAGCCTCTGATTCGGACTTCTCTTCGCAGCCTCGCAGATGGTCGATCCAGTCCTCCAACACAA
>DAOQRI010000416.1:0-3258 GCA_035355475.1 Rhodoferax sp.
GCCAGCGGAATAAATTGGGCCGGTGACACCATCCCGCGCACCGGATGCTGCCAGCGCACCAAGACCTCAACTCCTGTGATACGCCCACCACCAACAACCTGGGGCTGGTAGTGCAGCAAGAATTGCTGTTCGGCAACTGCTTCACGCAAATCGGCCTCCATCGCCGCATGCGCTGAGACTTCCGCCTGCATCTGGGCATCAAAGAAGCGCAGCGTGTTGCGCCCCGCCGCCTTTGCCTGGAACATGGCCAGCTCAGCGCGTTTTAGGGGTTGTTCGCTGCCCTCCAGCGCTACGCCACCAAACAGGGTAATGCCGACGCTGGGGGTGCTGTGATGCTTGCCACTCTCAAGTGAAAAGTCTGCCTGAAATGATTTGAGAATCTTATCAGCGACCGTCTCTGCCTGCGTGGCCGCTTCGATGTCGTCTTCGCTCAGGTCTTCGAGCATCACGACAAACTCATCGCTTCCTAAACGAGCCACGGTGTCGCCTTCTCGGACACAGGTTTTGAGTCTTTGCGCTACCTGCACCAGCAAGGCGTCACCATGAGAATGGCCCAGCGTGTCGTTAAGGGTCTTGAAGTGATCCAGGTCCACAAAGAGCAAAGCGTTCTGTCGAGCGTGGCGGGTGCTGACATGCAGGGCCTGCTCCAACCGGTCGAGCAGCAGGCGGCGGTTAGGCAAAAGTGTCAGCAGATCATAAAAGGCCAACGTATCAATTTGAACCTGTGCATGCACACGATCGCTGATATCAGTGAAGATAGCCACATAGTGGGTGGTCAGCCCAGCGTCGTCTTTGACTGCGCTGATGGTGAGCCACTCGGGATAAATCTCCGCATTCTTGCGCCGGTTCCAGATTTCACCCTGCCAGGCCCCCGTGGTTTCCAGTGCTTGCGTCATAGCTGAGTAGTAGGCCCTGTCGTGGCGGCCGGATGTCAGGATGCTCGGGGTTTGGCCTACAGCTTCTTCGGCACAGTAGCCAGTAATGGCGGTGAAGGCCTTATTAACCCGCAGAATCACGCGCTGTGCGTTGGTGATAGCAATGCCCTGTTGCGACTCAAACGCGGTGGCGGCAATGCGCAATGCTTCTTCGGACTTTTTGCGTTCGGTTATATCGCGCCCGATGACGACCAGCGACTGTCGGGCACCTTGTTCATCAAAGACAGGGATCTTGCGCACTTCAAAGTGGTGCGTCAGGCCGCAGTCTTCATTCACTGTTTCGGCATAGATACTCATTCCATTGATTTGCCAGGCTTTTTCATCATCAACCAGACAGGCATCATGCGCAGCGCGGAAGTCAGGATGCAGATCCGCAAGCTCCATTTCATTCTTGCCTTGCCATTCAATGGAATGCAGTTGAAACAGCTTCTTGGCGGCTTCATTGGTTATCAACCAGCGACCTGCGCCGTCCTTGAAGAATATGGCATCTGGAATGGCTTCAATCAAAGCGGCCATGCGCTTGCTCGTCAATGCCAGAGACTTTTCATCTTGTCGACGCTGGGTAATATCACGCGTAATAGCCAACTGCACCAACTTGCCGTGGTGTCGCAGGGGAACAGCATGGGTCTCCAGCCAGCGTCGCCCACCCTTGAGTCCGAGCACTTCAAAAACCAGCTCTCCCGTTTCACCAGCCAGTACCCGTCTATGCATCTCACTGAATGCGACGCGGTACTCGGGTGCAATCAGGCTAAGGACTGGTCGACATGCCACCTGCTCTAAGGAGTCCGCCTCAATCATCGCCAGACCAGCCGGATTCATGTCCAACAGGGCTCCCTGTGCATCGACAATTTTTATGCATTCTGGCTCCGCCTCAATGATGGAGCGAAGGTGCAGTTCACTGTCTTTCAATTCCTTGTCTGCCGCCCGGCGCAGGGACTCCTGTACCCTCAGCAACACCACTGCACCGGCCAGCAATGCCATCGCCGCAATCAATAACATTCCCTGGTGCCAGGCGCTTTGCTGCCAACCACTCAGAATAGTTGCCATCGACAAGCCATAGGTCACCACCACCGGATAGTCATTCAAAGCCCGGTAGCTGTAAATGCGTTCAACCCCATCTTTGACGACCACCTGCCGCACGGTTCCAGTCGGCCAGGCGGGCAAATGCTGTCGAAACATGGGAGAGTGGGACCAGTTTTTGCCAATCACGGCGTCCGTCGTCGGAGACGTTACAACGGCTGACCCTGACGACAGAAAAAGGGTGACCAAACCGTCTGGCCCACGCTCAATGGAGTCATAAAAGTCCTGAAAATACGCGGCTCGAACCATGGCCACCAGCACGCCGTCAAAAACGCCGCCAGCGTTTCCCAAGCGGCGACTTACTGGCAACAACCACTCGCCATCAGCGGCTTTCACGGGGCTACCAAACACCAGCTCACGGTCGGCACCGCGCACGTGGGGCGCAAAGTAGTCGCTATCCACGCCCGCACCGTAGCCCAAACTTGGTTCGAACTTGGTCGAAAGCAAAAACGCACCGTTATCGCCGAGCAGCAACACATTCTCAATCAACCGATCAGTCGGAAGCAGCTGGGTCAACAGAGACTGGGCCTGCGCAACATTGATGCCCCCGGCCTGTCGTAGCGGTACGAGCGCAGCATCAGCTTGGGCAAGATTTGCCCCAACCCGGTGAAGCGTCTGGCGCGCGTTTTCTTCCAACACCCGTGCGAAATTCTGGGTCTGCAGCTCGGCGCGTGTAATCGTCTCGGCCCTCTCGCGAGTCAGTTCATAGCCTGTGTAACTGAGCATCAGCACCGCGCTGACCAATGCCACCAGCGTCGGAGTCATTCGATATTTGAGCTTCATACTATTTCAAGGCGCCAACTTCTTTGTAGAACCGAAGTGCACCCGGGTGGTACGGTATGCCTGCGCCCTGCACCGCGTTGGCCAATGTGATGTAGCGGCCTTTGACATGTCCCTGCGCCAGTGCTTGTTGCCCCGCTGTGCTGTACAAAGATTTTGTGGCTTGGTACACCAGCTCTGCATCCACCGTGTCCCTGGTTACCCACTGCGCCCCGACCGACAGCGTTGGTGTGGCAGCAATGCCTGGGTAGGTATCGGCAGCAATGGTGTCGGCGATCAAAAATGGACTGGCCTTGCGCATGTGCTGCGCCTGTGGGCCGTCGATAGGCAGCAATTCGATACCGATAGCAACCAGGTCAGAAATCGCCTTGGCTGGCGCTCCACCGGTAAAAAAGAAAGCATCGAGCGTGCCGGCTTTGAGCTTGTCGCCCGCCTGGCTGGGTTTGATGTATTCGGGCTGGAG
>DAOQRI010000417.1:0-3254 GCA_035355475.1 Rhodoferax sp.
CCTGCGACTGGGCCAGCATGCTGCTGCGCCAGTACCTCAAATACGCCGAACGCAAAGGCTTCAAGACCACCATTGAAGACGAAACGGCAGGCGACACAGCGGGCATCAAGGGTGCCACCATCAAGATCGAAGGTGAATACGCCTTTGGCCTGCTGCGCACCGAGACCGGCGTGCATCGCCTGGTGCGCAAGAGCCCATTCGATTCAAGCGGTGGTCGCCACACCAGCTTTGCCAGCGTGTTCGTCTACCCGGAGATTGATGATTCGATTGAAATCAACATCAATCCCGCGGATGTTCGCACCGACACCTTCCGTGCCAGTGGTGCGGGCGGCCAGCACATCAACAAGACCGACTCGGCCGTGCGTCTGACCCACATTCCCACCGGCATCGTGGTGCAATGCCAAGACGGCCGCAGCCAGCACGGCAACCGCGACGTAGCCTGGAAGCGCCTGCGCTCCAAGCTCTACGACTTTGAAATGCGCAAGCAGCAGGAAGAGCAGCAAAAGCTCGAAGACACCAAGACCGATGTGGGCTGGGGCCACCAGATTCGCAGCTATGTGCTGGACAACAGCCGCATCAAAGACCTGCGCACCAATGTCGAAGTTTCGGCCACCCAAAAAGTGCTGGACGGCGACCTCGACGTATTTATTGAAGCTTCTTTGAAGCAAGGAGTTTGAACATGAACCGCGACGACACCGCCAAAGTCATTCACCGCGCTGATTACACAGCGCCCGCCTTTGTCATCGAATCTGTGGAGTTGACCTTTGATCTGGACCCGGCCAAAACCCGCGTCCTGAACAAGATGACGTTGCGCCGCAACCCCGATGTCGCTGTGCAACCCCTCAAACTGGACGGCGAAGAATTGAATCTGGCCCGTGTGCTGGTCAACGGCCAGGGCACATCCTTCAAGATGGAAGGCGAGTGCCTGGTCCTGGAGAACCTGCCCTCTGGGACTGATCCGTTCGCATTGGAAATCTTCACAACCTGCGCGCCTGTCAAGAACACCAAGCTCTCCGGCCTGTATGTCAGCCAGGATTCGTTCTTCACCCAGTGCGAGGCGCAAGGCTTCCGGCGCATCACCTACTTCCTGGATCGCCCCGATGTGATGACCAGCTACACCGTTACGCTGCGCGCGGACAAGGCCAAGTACCCGGTGCTGCTCTCCAACGGCAACCTGGTCGACAATGGCATGCTGGAGGATGGCCGCCACTTTGCCAAGTGGGTGGACCCCCACAAGAAGCCAAGCTACCTGTTCGCATTGGTAGCGGGCCAGTTGGTGGCACGCGAGCAGCGCATCACCAGCCGCGCGGGCAAAGACCATTTGCTGCAGGTGTTTGTTCGCCCCGGCGACCTGGACAAGACCGAGCACGCCATGAATTCGCTCATGGCATCGGTCGCCTGGGACGAGGCCCGCTTCGGGCTGCCCCTGGACCTGGAGCGCTTCATGATCGTCGCCACGGCCGACTTCAACATGGGCGCCATGGAAAACAAGGGACTGAACATTTTCAACACCAAGTATGTGTTGGCAAACCAGGCCACTGCCACCGACGTGGACTTTGCCAACATCGAAAGCGTGGTCGGGCACGAGTACTTCCACAACTGGACCGGCAACCGCATCACCTGCCGCGACTGGTTCCAGCTGAGCCTGAAAGAAGGCCTGACCGTGTTCCGCGACCAGGAATTCAGCATGGACCTGTGCACCGACGCATCGGCCCGCGCCGTCAAGCGCATTGAAGACGTGCGCGTGCTGCGCACCGCCCAGTTTCCGGAAGATGCCGGCCCCATGGCCCACCCGGTGCGGCCCGAGAGCTACATCGAAATCAACAACTTCTACACCGTCACCATCTATGAAAAAGGTGCCGAGGTGGTGCGCATGATGCAGACCCTGGTAGGCCGCACGGGCTTTCGCAAGGGGATGGACCTGTACTTCCAGCGCTTTGACGGTCAGGCCGTGACCTGCGACGACTTTGCGCAAAGCATGGCCGACGCCAACCCCGACTCCAGCCTGGCCCATTTGCTGCCGCAGTTCAAACGCTGGTATAGCCAGGCAGGTACGCCACGCCTGGGGACCACCGGTACCTACGACGCTGCAGCACAGACCTATACGCTGCAGTTCACGCAAAGCTGCGCGCCGACGGCGGGTCAATCCGACAAGGCCCCCTTCGTCATTCCCGTCCTGCTGGGCCTGGTGGGCAGCAACAGCGGTGCAGCACTGTCACTCAGTGTGCAGGGCAACGCCGACGCGCCCGCTGCGAACCACCTGTTTGTGATGACCGGTGAGACCGCCAGCATCACCTTCACCGGCGTCGCTGAAGAGCCGGTGCCGTCCATCCTGCGCGGCTTTTCCGCGCCCGTAGTGCTGGACTTTGACTACACCGACGCACAACTGCTGACATTGCTGGCCCATGACCCGGACCCCTTCAACCGCTGGGAGGCCGGTCAGCGCCTGGCCTTGCGAAGTGCTATTACTTCGATAGCTACTCATGTAGATTCCACGAGGGCTAAGCCCCTAAATGATGCATATATTTCGGCGATGCGCGGCGTGTTGCACTCCGCCGAGCTGGATGCAGCGTTCAAGGAACTGGTGCTGACCTTGCCGTCGGAAACGTATATCGCCGAGCAACTCGATGTGGTCGATCCCCAGCAAGTGCATGCCGTGCGTGAAGCCATGCGCATGCAGCTGGCCGTGGCGCTGCAGGACGACTGGCAGTGGGCTTTTGCCGAACATCGGGAAAACGGCGCCTACCGGCCCGACGCCACTTCTGCAGGACGCCGGGCACTGGCCGGTATGGCATTGGCCTACCTGTGCCTGGCCGCCACGCAGACCGGCGACACGGTGTGGCCGGGCAAATCGCTGCAACGCTTCAAGGATGCCAGCAACATGACCGACCGCTCCAACGCGCTGCAAGCGCTGGTCAGCAGTGGCCACGCGCTGGCCGCCCCTGCGCTGGCGCGGTTTCATGCCCTGTTCAAGAACGAAGAACTGGTGCTGGACAAATGGTTTGCCATGCAGGCGGGTGCACCCGACCGGGGTGGCAATGTACTGCCTGCGGTGCGCCAGCTCATGGCCCACGCCGACTTCAACATCCGCAATCCCAATCGGGCGCGCAGTGTCATCTTTAGCTACTGCAATGCCAACCCGGGTGGCTTCCACCGCGCTGACGCGGCAGGCTACGTGTACTGGAGCGAACGCGTTCTCGAATTGGATGGCATCAACCCACAGGTTGCTGCCCGACTGGCGCGCGCGCTGGGAG
>DAOQRI010000418.1:0-3249 GCA_035355475.1 Rhodoferax sp.
TCGGTATTCATGCTTGGAGTATGTCACACGGCATAGCTGATGTATGATTCGCCAAAATTATGCCACTCGACATAGAAGTGATTCACCCCTCCAACATTTAAGACATCTCATGACAACCGCCAAGACAGCCTGCATCCTGTGTTCCCGCAACTGTGGTCTTGAGGTCGATGTTGTTGACGGCCGTCTCAAGAAGATTCGCGGCGACACCGCGCATCCAAGTTCCAAGGGTTACCTGTGCAACAAGGCTGCACGTCTGGACAATTACCAAAACCATGCCGACCGGTTGACCCATCCTCTGAAACGCCAAGCGGATGGCAGCTTCGTGCGTGTCACCTGGGATCAGGCGCTGCAAGACATTGCTCAACAATTGAATGCGATCCGCGACACCTACGGCGGAGATGCTTTTGCCTTTGTCGGCGGCGGTGGACAAGGCAATCATCTGGGCGGTGCGTATGGCCGCCAACTGCTCCCCGCCATGAAGAGCCGCTTTGCCTATAGCTCGCTCGCACAAGAAAAGACTGGGGACTTCTGGGTGAATGGTCGGCTTTTCGGTGCCCAGAACTGCCACCCTATGGAAGATGTTGAACATGCTGACTATGTCCTCTTCATTGGTGCCAATCCGTACCAGTCCCATGGCATCGTGAATGCCCGTGATGTTCTGAAGGACATCAGGAATAACCCGGCACGCACCATGGTGGTGATTGACCCACGCCGTACCGAAACCGCTGATCAGGCCGATATTCATTTGCAGCTTCGACCAGGCACCGATGCCTTTCTACTGCTGGCCATGCTGTCCATCATTGTTCGGGAGAATCTGCATGACCAGTCCTTCATTGACACTCGCTGTACGGGGTTTGACGAAGTCAAGGCCGAACTACTAAAGGTTCCGGTGGCGGAGTATGCCGACCGAGCAGACGTGCCACTTGTTGATGTAGAGCGCGTTGCACGTGGCTTTGCGAGTGCCAAGCGCGGCTGTGTTCGGGTGGATTTGGGCACCCAGCATACGCTGCATACAACTCTCAACGCCTATTTGGAAAAGCTGCTCTATCTGATCACAGGAAACTTCGGACAGGCCGGGAGCAACAACCTGCACACCGCCTTCTTGCCGTTGATCGGGAACACCGATGAAACCAAGGTAAAACCCGGTAAGTCGTTAAAGCGCACTGCCTTTCACAAGATGATGCCAATTGGCGGGATGTACCCGCCCAACATCCTGCCTGACGAGATTCTCAAAGCCGGCGAGCAGCGGGTGCGGGCGGTTGTTTGTGACAGCTCCAACCCGTTGTTGACCTATGCAGACAGCACCGCCCAAGAGGCAGCGTTCAAAGCACTGGACCTGCTGGTGGTGGTGGACATCGCCATGACCGAAACTGCCTGGCTGGCGCACTACATCCTGCCGGCGGCTTCCCAGTTTGAAAAAACTGAGGCCACTGGTTTCACTCTGGAGTTTCCACAAAACTACTTTCACCTGCGCCCGCCAATCATTGCGCCAATCGGGGAATCCCTGCCAGAGCCGGAGATCTACACACGGTTGCTTGAAAAGATGGGCATCCTGCCTCCACATTTTCCGTTCCTGGCGGCCATCGCACGCAGCGAACCAAACATTACTGGGCATCTGGGCTACATGACTGCACTCGGTGTCACGCTGTCAAGGAACAAACGCTGGGCACCCTATGCCGCTTCGATCATGTATCGAACCCTGGGCAGTGCATTGCCACTGGCAGCGGCGGCACCCTTGCTACCGATCGCCATGGGTTACGCCAAGGAGCACGCAGTCGCGGTCAGGCGTGCCGGGCACCGTGGAACTTCGCTCACGCTCGGGTCCAACTTGTTTCGTGCCATTCTTGAGGGGGAGTCGGGCACTGTACTCAGCGAGCATGAACACTCTGAGATGTGGTCGCTGCTCAAGACCTCGGATCGCCGGGTGTATTTGCATGTGCCCGAAATGTTGGATGAAATCCGTGTCGTTGCGACGGAAGCGCCGCTTGCAACGGAATTTCCCTTCATTTTGATGGCGGGTGAACGGCGCACCTACAACGCCAATCAGATATTTCGTGATCCAGCGTGGCGAAAGGTCGACCACGCAGGAGCGTTACGCATTCATCCGGACGATGCAAGAGTGCTATTCCTGGCAACTGGAGACGCTGCTCAGTGCCAAACCGAGCGCGGATCAATCAATGTGACGGTCGAAATTGACGAGACTGTTCGTCCCGGGGTGGTGACCTTGCCGCACGGCTATGGTGCCAGCTTTCAAGACAGCAAACCGATTGGCCCTCCCGTCAATCAATTGACGTCAACGAGTCATTGCGAGCAGTTTTCGAAGACACCTTTTCACAAATACGTTCCGGCAGCAATTTTCAAGTTGAATGCTACGTGACAGGTGGAGCAACACGGTGCGGCATCGACTGCAATCGCTGCACAGGAGCGGACTGTGCCGACTTTCTGATATTTCGTGGTGGATGACGGCTTTGAAGAAATTAGCTCAACGAATGGCCGCTTATGAGCACCCAAACCTAATGAAAGCGGATTGATGGCCTTTGTCAAGAGCCTGATGAAGAGCTCTTGGGGAACTTTCAGAACCAAGCGCCTTCGGGCGTGATTTGAAATTCGATTGCTGTCAAATAATCAGGATACGTACGAGGATTCCCCCCGTTAAACACAGAAGAAAAGAGGCATCTATGGAACTGACACCATTTTCAAGTCTGACTGCAGCCATGCAGAAAGAAGGTGGTCACCAGATCATTAACCTGCCCTCAGATTGGCTGCAGGGTCGCACAGCTTATGGCGGGCTGTCCGCAGCGCTTTGTCTTGAAGCAACGTATCGAGCCGCTCCAGACCTTCCACCGCTTCGCTCTGCGCAGTTCTGCTTCATTGGTCCAGCAACAGGGCAGCTCATGATAAGCCCATCAATACTTCGCAAAGGAAAGTCAACAGTCGTTGTGGGCGTGGACCTTACAGGCGAAGGTGGACTGGCGGTCAGAGCAACCATGTGTTTTGGTGTCGGGCGAAAGTCAGCACATGACTATCAATTCTTCGTGATGCCAATCCATGCGTTGCCTCTTGCTGCCCGGCTTTGAGCAAAACGCGCGCCGGGCTCTGCGGCGATTCCGTTGAACGAATACCGCCAGATCAGCAGGCGTCAGGCATTTATGTAAAAGAATCTTGTCGTTTTGTAAAAGGCGAGTGTTTCTGGATTTAAACATCCAGTTTCGTAGCATGATCCAAGTAGCGCTTATTTCGGATCCAGCA
>DAOQRI010000419.1:0-3241 GCA_035355475.1 Rhodoferax sp.
GGCAATGGCCTCGCTTGCTGAAACCCGTGATAACGATACGGGCAACCATTTGCGACGCACCCAGTATTACGTCAAGGCGCTGGCGGAGCGGTTGAAGTTTCATCCCCGATTTACTAGCCTGCGCTCCGACAATGCCATCAATATTCTGTTCAAGTCGGCACCCATGCATGACATTGGCAAGGTGGGTATTCCGGATCGAATTCTTCTCAAGCCGGGCAAGCTGACCGCTGAAGAGTTTGAGATCATGAAAACCCACACCACACTGGGCCACGATGCCATCGCACATGCCGAACGGGCACAAGGAAAGCCGGTCGAGTTTTTGCGTGTGGCAAAGGAAATTGCGCTCTATCACCAGGAGAAATGGGACGGCTCAGGCTACCCCGAAGGACTGGCAGGCGACGGCATTCCAACCTCCGCAAGACTCATGGCTGTAGCCGATGTGTACGATGCGTTGATCAGCGAACGTGTCTACAAGAGCGCCATGAGCCACGGCGAAGCCATGAAAATCATCGCTGCCGGGCGAGGGAGCCACTTTGACCCGGATATCGCCGATGCGTTTGCCGACATTGAGCAGCAAATCCTGGGCATTGCGCAGCGCTTTGCCGACCCCGTAGAGAGTGGCGAGGGATTTGGGCGGCGTCTCTGACCGGTGTTACCGCTTCAATGCGCAGGGGCAGTTGTCTTCTCCTTAAAGTCGCAGCAGCTAGTGACTCCACATTGCCAGCATTGGGGTTTGCGGGCCTGGCACACATAGCGGCCGTGCAGGATCAGCCAGTGGTGGGCGTCAACCCTGTAGTGATCCGGTACGCGCTTGAGCAATTTCCGCTCCACATCCAAAGGCGTCCTTCCCGGTGCCAGTCCGGTGCGGTTGGATACCCGAAAGATGTGCGTGTCCACCGCCATGGTGGGTTCACCAAAGGCCACGTTCAGCACGACGTTGGCTGTCTTGCGCCCCACGCCGGGTAACGCCTCCAGTGCCTCCCGCGTTCGCGGCACCAGGCCGCCGTGCAGGTTCACCAGCATGCGGCAGGTTTGCAGCAGGTGCTTGGCCTTGCTATGGTAGAGACCGATGGTCTTGATGTAAGACTCCAGCCCATCCAGGCCCAGGTCCAGAATTGCTTGCGGTGTGTTCGCAATTGGAAACAACTTGCGCGTGGCCTTGTTCACCCCCACGTCGGTAGCCTGTGCGCTCAGCAGAACGGCGGTCAGCAGCTCGAACACACTGGTGTATTCGAGTTCGGTAACCGGCGTCGGGTTGGCCGCCTGCAGCGTCGCGAAGAAGGTATCGATCTGCGCCGAATTCATGTCATGCCAGGTGGCGCAGTTCGCGCAGCGCCACGGACACGGGTGCAAGGTCGGCAGCCTGCGTGCTGATGGTGGTTAACAGGCGCTGAAGCCGCGCAATGGACTGGCTATGCAGAGTGTGCCAGCTGCTGCCGTCCGCGCTTCCACGCGTGAGTTGCCCCAGCGTGATCTGGCGGGCAATCGAATACACGTCGTCACGCGCACTGCCGCGGGCCTGGGTTTGCCACAAAGTGTCTGTGGGCAAGCGGTTGATCTGGGCGCGCCACTGGGTCAGGCCCAACTCGGCATCGATCTCAAAGTAGGTGCGCGCAGCATGCTCCAGCGCGGTATTGGCGGTTTGCGCCAAATCCACCAGATCCAGGGCCGGGAAGATGAATTCCAGCGCGGTGAGGCTTTGTGCCAATGTGGCATCCACCCCGGCCTGCACCAGGGCATCGGTCGCCTGTTGCCAGCTGGTTTGTGCACTGACTGGCAACCAGGAGGTCAAATTTGCCCGCATTTCACGCGCGGCCGGCTGGTAACGCTGGATCAGCGTGGGCATATCCGTACCCTGAGCGCGGATGCGCAGCATCCAGCGGGAGGCTCGCTGGGCGATGGCAATCAGCTTGGCTAGCAGATCCAGCTGCAACCGGGAATCCACCTTGTAGTCCAGCGCGTCCAGTTGGTCCCACAGCGGCTCCAGATCGAACACTTCACGCGCCAGGGTAAAGGCGCGTATCACATCGGCCGTCGGGGCACCCGATTCGGCAGCGATGAAGTTGATGAAGGTTGCGCCGGTGCGGTTGAGGACGGTGTTGGTGATGTGGGTTGCGATGATCTCGCGCTTGAGCGGGTGTTTGCCAATGGCAGTGGCAAATTTTTCGGTCAGCACCTGCGGGAAATAGGCCTTGAGCGCACGGCCAAAGAACGGATCGTCGGGCAGGTTGCTGGCGACCAGTTCGTCAAACACCGCCATCTTGGCGTAGGCCAGCAGAACGGCACTCTCGGGGGCAGTCAGTCCCAGTTTGCGGGCTCGGCGCTTGGCAATTTCATCATCGGCTGGCAGGAACTCGATGGCGCGGTTCAGACGGTTGCTGCCCTCGAGCCATTGCATCAGACGCTGCTGGCCGTCCAGCACATAGAGCGGCCGGTGCATGGCAATGTCCAGTGCCTGGGTTTGGTAGTAGTTGTCCTGCAGCACCAGGTGTCCAACCTCTTCGGTCATGGATGCCAGCAGGTCGTTGCGCTGTTTGAGTGTCAGGTCACCAGCTTCGACGATGGCGCCCAGCAGAATCTTGATGTTGACCTCATGGTCGGAGCAGTCCACACCGGCCGAGTTGTCGATGGCGTCCGTGTAGATCAGGCCGCCCTTTTGGGCGAATTCCACACGGCCGTTTTGTGTGCAACCCAGGTTGCCGCCTTCGGCCAGCACCTTGCAGCGCAATTCACCGCCGTTCACGCGGAACGCATCGCCTGCCTTGTCGCCTACTTGGGCGTGGGTCTCGAAACTGGCCTTGACGTAGGTGCCAATGCCGCCGTTGTAAATCAGGTCCACCGGGGCCAGCAAGATGGCCTTGAGCAGCTCGACAGGAGTCAGCTCGGTGGCGTTGATGCCCAGCACGGCACGTGCCTGCGGACTCAGAGTGATGGACTTGGCCGTGCGCGGATAGACGCCGCCACCTTCTGAAATCAGGGTCTTGTCAAAGTCGTCCCAGCTGGAGCGCGGCAGGTTGAACAGGCGCTGGCGCTCGGCAAACGAGCGCGAGATATCGGGCGTGGGGTCAATGAAGATATGGCGGTGGTCAAAGGCCACCACCAGCTGGATGTGTTCGGACAGCAGCATGCCGTTGCCGAACACATCGCCCGACATGTCGCCGATACCCGCCACGGTGAACGGCGTGGTCTGGGTGTTGACATTGAGTGTGCGGAAGTGGCGCTTGACTGCCTCCCACGCGCC
>DAOQRI010000420.1:0-3241 GCA_035355475.1 Rhodoferax sp.
CAATGGAAAGCAGCGCGTTTTTCAACACCGCCGGTGTCTCGGCAATGGGCACAAAGTCGCGCCGCTCTTGACCAAACTCGCCAATCAAAACGTGGTCAGCCGTGTAGACGCGCAAGGGCAATTTGGGCCGGTAATCGGTAACGGCCTCCAGCGAGGGCAGGCCTGGCGCCAAGACGAGCACGGTGTAGGCCGCCAGCGCAACGGCGCCCAAAGCCATCATGGCACCCAGGTGCAACAGCCACTTCAGGACAGGGTTGCCATTGGCAAAAAATTTAAAAACATGCATGGTTCAAGCCCGTTGCAGCGATGGCGCGACGGGCGGGCGTATTGTGGCCGAGGATTGACCCCCAGCCGCTAAAATCAGACTAACTCCATCCTCGGCCCTTTGGTCACTCCATGTCTCCTGCCTTCCCTGTTGCTGTTGCCGTGCCCACCGTTCTGGTGACAGGAGCCGCACGCCGCCTGGGCCGCGAGATTGCACTGACGCTGGCCGCTGCTGGCTGGCGGGTGGCCGTGCACTACCGAGAGTCACTGACGGACGCTACCAAAACAGTAGCTGACTGTGAAGCATTGACGGGCGGTTCAGCCTCATTTCATGCCGATCTGGGCGACGAAGCTGCAGTGCGAGCGCTTTTGCCCAGTGTGGTGCAATCCATGGGCCATGTGGATGCGGTAGTCAACAGTGCTTCCACCTTTGAGCATGACACCTGCGCCAGCTTCAGCTTCGCGGCCATGGAAAAACACCTGCGCTCCAACACGGGCGCGGCCATCTTGCTTTCGCAGGCTCTGCACGAACACATTGCCGCACGGCAACCCAGCGCTGCCGCTGAAGCGCCCTCCCGCGGGGGTGCTGTCGTCAACCTACTGGACCAGAAGCTGTGGAACCAGAACCCCGATTTTTTCAGCTACACCCTGTCCAAGGCAGCACTGGAGGCCGCCAACACCATGCTGGCGCTGGCCCTGAGCCCCTTTGTGCGTGTGGTGGGCGTGGCGCCTGGACTTACATTGACCAGCCATCTGCTCAGCGACGCCAAGTTTGAAGCAATGCACAAGTTGTCTCCGCTGGGGCGCTCGTCTACCGCACAGGACGTGGCCTCTACCGTGCTGTTTGCGCTGCAAAACCAGTCCATCACCGGCACCACGCTGCTGGTGGACGGTGGCCAGCACCTGATGCGCTTCGAGCGCGACTTTTCCCTGATGTGAACCCCTCCACTCCTATGCAACACACCACGGGAACTCAAATTCTGACACTGACCGGCCTGCGCTTTGACGCCAGCCTGGGCATTCTGGAATCCGAAAAAATAGCGCCCCAACCGATTCAGGTGGATGCTGAATTGAGTTTGGGCCCGCAGCCCCTGCTACCCCACGACGATGACATCCACCATGTGCTGGACTACCGCAAGGTGCGCAGGATCATCATCGACGAGTGCACAGCCGAGCATGTGAACCTGCTGGAAACCCTGATCGGTAAGCTGGCCCATCGCCTGATGCAGCTACCCGGCGTGCTGGGCGTGCGGGTGAAAATCGCCAAGCTGGAGATTTTTGACGACTGCGAAGTAGCCATCCGGGTTGAAGCAGGCCAGTGGTAGCGCATTGCGCGCAAATTGGAGAACCTTCTCCAAACCTGTCTTCCCGAAACACCGAAAATAACGCATTACCCAGCCTGGCTGTGCCCGGCTTCTGGAGCATTGAATGAGCGCAGACTGGATAGAAGACGACATTGTTCCCGCCGCCAAAGAGGCCAAAACCGAGCGCGATGCAGAGCAGCGTGCGGCGTACGAGACCCACAAGCTGGAAAAGCGCCTGTGCCGCCAGATGGGCCAGGCCATCATCGACTTCAACATGATTGAAGAAGGCGACCGGGTGATGGTGTGCATGTCGGGCGGAAAAGACAGCTACGGCATGCTCGACATCCTGCTCAAGATGCAGCAACGCGCGCCCATCAGCTTTGAAATTGTGGCCGTCAACCTGGACCAAAAACAGCCTGGCTTTCCGGACCACATCCTGCCCGGGTACCTGAAAAGCCTGGGCGTGGAATACCACATCGAGACGCAGGACACGTATTCCATCGTCAAGCGCAACATCCCCGAGGGCAAGACCATGTGCAGCCTGTGTAGCCGCCTGCGCCGGGGCATCTTGTACAGCGTGGCGCGCCGCCTGAAATGCAACAAACTGGCACTGGGCCATCACCGCGACGACATGCTGCAGACGTTCTTTTTAAACATGTTTTTTGGCGGCAAGCTCAAGGGCATGCCACCCAAGCTGACCAGCGACAACGGTGAATTCATCGTCATCCGCCCGCTGGCTTATGTGGCCGAGAAAGACCTGATCCGCTGGGCGGAGCACCGCCAGTTCCCCATCATTCCCTGCTCGCTGTGCGGCAGCCAGGAAAACCTGCAGCGCGTGCAGATTGGCAAGATGCTGCGCGAGTGGGAAAAGCAATACCCCGGACGCTCGGAGACCATGTTCACCGCGCTGCAAAACGTGGTGCCTTCGCACCTGATGGACCACAAACGCCACGACTTCAAGAACATCCTGGCCACCGGCGTGCCCGATGCTGACGGCGACCGCGCCTTTGACGCCGAAGAGATCACTCCGCCAACACTGAGCGGCCTGCCTGGCCTGCAGGTGGTGACCGCATGAGCCCCAGCATGAGCGCCACCCGCATCATCGCCATCCGCCATGGCGAAACCGCCTGGAATGTAGACACACGCCTGCAAGGCCACCTGGACGTAGGGCTGAACGCGCGGGGTCAGTGGCAAGCGCAACGCGCAGCACTTGCGTTGGCTGACGAAGATATTGCCGCAATCTACAGCAGCGATTTGTCACGTGCCCGCGACACCGCGCAGGCCATTGCCGACCGTTGCAATGGCGAAGCCGCTGGCAAGGTGCACTTGCACACCGGCTTGCGCGAGCGGGGTTTCGGCATATTTGAAGGCCAGACCTATGCCCAGATCAATCTGGACTGGCCCGAAGAATCACGCCGCTGGCGCCAGCGTGACCCGCATTTTGCGCCCGAGGGCGGCGAGACATTGACCCAACTGCGCGAGCGCATCACCCACACGGTACACACCCTGGCGAGCCAGCATATGGGCGAGCAGATTGTGCTGGTAGCACATGGCGGCGTGATGGACGCGCTGTACCGCATGGCCACCGGCCAGGACATCGAGTCCCCCCGCACCTGGGACCTGGGCAACGCCGCCATCAACCGCCTGCTGTGGACGCCCGACGGACTGACCCT
>DAOQRI010000421.1:0-3240 GCA_035355475.1 Rhodoferax sp.
AAAACTGGGGGTTGTCATGCCCCTAGGATAAACGCAGTGATGACCCCTACAGGGCTCTGCGCCCCAGCAAGCCGCCGATGCGGCGCACCAGCCATTTGGGCGTGCCGCGCGAGGCAATCATGGCCGCCTGATTGACAACGCCCGGCACGCAAATGGCATCGCCCCGCATGCAGGCGGAAAATGCCTGCTGGGCAACGTCCTGCACATCGGCCACCAGAAAGCCGGGCAACTGGTTGAGCTTGTCATTCGCCCCCGCAGCCTGGGTGAGCATGTTGGTCGCGGTGATACCAGGGCACAGCGCGGTCACGGTGACACCGGTGCCGCGCAACTCCTCAGCCAGCGACTCGGACAACGACAGCACATAAGCCTTGCTTGCTGCGTAACTCGCCAAGGTGGGGATGGGTTGAAATGCCGCAACCGAGGCGACATTGAGCACCCGCCCGCTGCCGCGCTGCACCATGCCCGGCACAAAGGCGCTGAGCATGGCCGTCAGCCCTGAAATATTCAGATCGATGATTTGCTGGTGCTTGGCCGGTGCAATGGACGTGAAGGCGCCTTGCTCCAGCACGCCTGCGCAGTTCACCAGCACGTCCACCGTCCAGCCATTGCGCTCCACGGCAGCCAACAACTGCGCCGCCGCATCCCGCTTGGCCAGGTCTGCAGGCAACACATGCGCCGCGTGGCCATGTTGTGCCACCAGTGCTTGGGACAACGCCTTCAACGTGGCCTCGCTGCGCGCGACCAGAATCACATCAAAACCTGCGCCTGCAAAGCCATGTGCCAGCGCTTCACCGATACCGGATGACGCGCCAGTAATGAGCGCTGTCTTGCGCGACTGGCCCGCTTGCTTGGCGGAACTTTGCGAGAAGCCATTCTTCTTTGCCATGGTGTGACCTTTACAGTGAAATATCTGTGAACAATTTCAGGGCTTTGCCGGCTCAACCTGCAGCGTCATGCCGGCGGCACGCAGACGCTGCACCAGGACGTCGCCCAGACCACTGGCGGGGGTCAGCAGGCCACCGTGCTGGCGGCCACCCGGCAAATCATCGAGTTGCAACGCCAATGCCAGCGCCGACTCGCACAGCATCTTGGTGGTGGCGCGGTTACCTGGGTCACCCTGGTCCGCAATCAAACCGCGCACGGTCTTACCGCTGGCGCTGTGGCCCACAAACTGGCAACGGAAAGACCCCCCATCCATACTGGCTTCGGACGGGCCAGCGCCGGGTTTGGGAGCCAGTTTCTGTGCCAGTGTGCGGATGGGGGCCAGTCGCAATGCCGCCTGTGATGTGAACGAGCCCACACTCAGGCTGGTTGCCGCCATGGCGGCGATGGGTCCACGCCCCAGACGCAGATACTCCTGGTAGGAATAGTCTGGAGCGTAGCCCAGTAGCGCGGCACTGCGCCGCACCGCCCGGGTGTTGATCGTCGACATCATGAACGGCCCCAGCCACGCGGAAAAGTCGGGGTCCAGTCGCGGGGTCATGGGGTCTCCATGAAGTGATACGTCAACTGGCCGCGTACCAACGGGGTTTAACAGGAACGGATCGGCCATCGCATCAGACTGGCCCGAGGCCAGCATGTTGAACAGCGACGCCAACGTGCCGCCATTGAAGCCACCCCGGATGCTGAAGGCAGCCTTGACCTGCGTGCAGGCCTCGCCATGCCGCTGCCACATGGCCTCGTTTGCCAGTCGGGCACTCAGGTCCGACGGAATCGAGTCAAACCCGCAGAACGGGATGATGCGCACGCCTTTACGCTGGGCATCTTCGTGGTGGCGGTCTATCAGCCCCCGGACCCAGGGCGTTTCGCCGGTGATGTCCACATAGTGCGTGCCGTGGCGCACGCACGCCGCCACCAGTTCGCTGCCGTACAGGGCAAAGGGCCCAGCGGTGCTTAGGACCACCCGGGTGCTGCGGGCCAGCCGGTCCATGGCCGCGGCATCCTGTGCCTCGGCCACCAGCACACCCATTGGCGTTGATCCAAACGCCTTGCGGACCACCTCCAGCTTGTCCGCAGAGCGCCCCGCTATGGCCCACTTCAAACCCAATGCCGTCACATGTGGCTGCTGCGCGAAGTAGGCGACCGTCTGGCGGCCTACAAAGCCACTGGCGCCATACAGCACGACATCGAATTTTCTGGAATCCCGGGTGGTGGCCATGGAAGCGCCCTTTGCAAAACGCCGAGCATAGACGCAATCAATCCCGCGCGCAGGCTGGGGTCTGTCACGTTGGCTACCCGGCCACCCAGTCAGCCGCGCTACCATGCGCCTCCCCCGCCAACCGTTCGCCGGTTGCGCGCCCCCAAATTCCCCTTTGCGGAGCCTCTGCCATGTCACTTGCCAACCTCGTCAACCACCAGATTCGCCTGGCCGCACGCCCTGTGGGCATGCCCAAACCCACCGACTGGAGCCACACCACCGAGCCGGTTGCCGAGCCAGCCGATGGCGGCGTCACGCTCAAAACCCTGGCCCTCTCCCTGGACCCGGCCATGCGCGGCTGGATGAACGAAGGCAAGAGCTACATCCCGCCAGTCGGTATTGGCGAAGTCATGCGCGCCGGTGGCGTGGGCAAGGTGATTGCGTCCAGGAACCCGTCGTTTGCCGTGGGCGACTATGTGGGTGGTGGCTTTGGCGTGCAGGAATACATCACGATTGCCGCCGACGAGATCAAGCGCAATGGCCTGGCCAAAATCGACCTGCGCGCGGGCACCCTGACCCAATGGCTCAACGTGCTGGGCATGCCCGGCATGACCGGCTATTTCGGCCTGATGGACGTGGGCCTTCCGCAGCCTGGTGAAACCGTGGTGGTATCGGGTGCCGCCGGTGCCGTGGGCCAGACCGTAGGCCAGATGGCCAAGATCAAAGGCTGCCGCGTGGTCGGCATCGCAGGTGGCGCTGCCAAATGCGACTGGGTGGTGAAAGAACTGGGCTTTGACGCCTGCATTGACTACAAGGCCGGCCCCGGTGCCGTGCGCGCGGGCCTGAAAGAACACTGCCCCAAGGGTGTCGATATTTACTTCGACAACGTGGGCGGCGAGATCCTGGACGATGTGCTGGCCCGCATCAACCGCAAGGCCCGCATCATCATCTGCGGCGCCATCAGCCAGTACAACAACACAACCGCCGTGCAAGGCCCCAAGAACTACCTCAGCCTCTTGGTCAATCGTGCTCGCATGGAAGGCATCGTGGTGTTCGACTACGCCGACCGCTACCACCTGGCCATTGCCGAAATGGCCGGCTAC
>DAOQRI010000422.1:0-3230 GCA_035355475.1 Rhodoferax sp.
TGAACGAACTGGGCGAACCCATCATGCTGTACTGCCAACCAGCACCCGATTTCTTGCCGGACCCTCAGTCCTGCCTGATCACCGGCATCACACCCCAGCAATGCCTGGAGCGGGGTGTGCCGGAGTACCAGTTTGCGGCCACCATCGAGCAGGCCTTTAGCCTGCCCGGCACCATTGGCGTGGGCTATAACACCATCCGGTTTGACGATGAGATCACCCGTTTCCTGTTCTGGCGCAACCTGATCGACCCCTATGCCCGTGAGTGGCAAAACGCATGTGGCCGTTGGGATATTCTGGACGTGGTACGCACCGCCTATGCCTTGCGGCCCGACGGCATCCAGTGGCCCACCAAGCCGGAGGGCGGACCCAGCTTCAAGCTGACCGACCTGACCGCCGCCAATGGCCTCGTGCACGAGGCTGCGCACGATGCGTTGAGCGATGTGCGCGCTACGATTACCCTGGCCCGGCTGATCAAGACCGCGCAGCCGCGTTTGTTTGACTTTTGCCTGGGGCTGCACAGCAAGGAAGGTGTGGCACACGAGCTGGGCCTTCCGGTGGCACCGCGCCATGCAAGGCCGTTTTGGCATGTGTCGGGCATGTTCGCTGCCGAGCGGGGTTGTCTGGCCCTGATGTGGCCGCTGGCCATGCACCCACAAAACCGCAACGAGCTGATTGCCTGGGATCTGGCCTTTGACCCGCGAGAGCTGGCATCGTTGAACGCTGCCGATGTGCGCCTGCGCCTGTTCAGCAAAACGGTTGACTTGCCCGAGGGCGTGCAGCGTTTGCCCATCAAGTCCGTCCACCTGAACAAATCGCCCATGGTGATGGCGAACTTGAAAGTGCTGTCGCCCGCCATGGCGCAGCGCTGGGGCATCGATGTGCAAGCCCAGTTGCAGCATGCCGAACACGCTCAGGCCCTGCCGGATATGAGTGCCATTTGGAGCGAGGTGTTTGACCGCACGCCACGCTCCAAACCGGATGTTGATGAGGACCTCTATGGTGGCTTTCTCAGCAACAGCGACCGGCGTCGCCTGAATGATCTGCGCGGCTTGACGCATGGCCAATTGGCCCATGCCCACCCGGCGTTCGAGGACGAGCGCTTGCCCGAGTTGCTGTTTCGCTACCGCGCACGCAACTTCCCCGAGGGTTTGTCGGACGAGGAAGCCGCACGCTGGGAGGTTCATCGCGCCGAGCGGCTGTTTGACGGCGCGGGTGGCGCGCGCACCGTGGATCAATTGTTTGACGAAATTGACCGGCTGTCGGCAGACGCGGACGAGCGGGGAGAGGCCATTTTGGGTGCGCTTTACGACTACGCAGAGTCCATCGCGCCACACAGAAACTGAAGTGCTGCGAGAATCCCTCCCCAATAGCCATAGGCAAACCCGCAACCTGAACCGACTGGACCCCCCATGAAAATCGACAAAGACACCGCTGTTACCCTGACCTTCAAAGTGGCTGATGCTGCGGGCAAGTTGATCGACAACGGCAGCGAACCCACGGTGTACCTCCACGGTGGCTACGACAACACCTTCCCCAAAATTGAAGAAGCCCTGCAGGGCCAGGAGCCGGGTTTTGAGGTCACGCTCACGTTGTCCCCGGAAGACTCCTTTGGCGAGCGCGACGAAGCGCTGGTGACCACCATCGACAAGAAGAACTTTCCGCCCGGCGTGAAGGTGGGCGGCCAGCTACAAGGCCGCGGCGAAGATGGACAGGAGATCGTTTTCACCGTGCTGAAAATCAAAGGCCCGGTCGTTCACCTGGACGGCAACCACCCGCTGGCGGGCAAGACCTTGCGCTTTACCGTCAAAGTGCTGGATGTGCGGGCTGCCACAGCAGAAGAAATTGCCCACAAACACGTGCACGGCGAACACGGCCACCACCATTGATAGCTGCAAGGATGTGGGTCGCAGTATGCAAGCTACGTGCTGGCTGAAAGGCCCAGGCGCTGCAGGATGGTGTGCCAGTGCTTCGGCTCGACTGGCGTGATGGACAGTCGGTTGCCCTTTTTCAACACGAGCAAGTCTTGCAATTCCGCGTCGGACCTCAGCTCGGGCAGGGTCAGGTTGCGCGTCTTGTGCAGCACCTGCACATCCACCAACTGCCAGCGGGGTGATTCCCGCTTGCTGGCCCCGTCAAAGTAGGGGGATTCCGGCTCAAACTGCGTGGGGTCCGTGTAGGCAGCGGACGCAACCCGCGCAATGCCCACGATGCCCGGCTCGGTGCAACTGGAGTGGTAGAACAGCACGCCGTCACCGACATGCATGGCATCGCGCATGAAGTTGCGCGCCTGGTAGTTGCGCACGCCGGTCCAGGGCACGGTGGCGTTGGGTGCCGCCAGCGCGTCGTCCACCGAGACTTCGCCCGGTTCGGATTTCATGAGCCAGTAGCGCGCCATGTCTAAAGTGCTATCTATTTAGTAGCAGAGTGTTTATATTCCATGAGGGCTGCAGGTTGATTTTGCTCAAAATTGCTATTGCGTGCCAAAAATGCGGTCGCCCGCATCACCCAGGCCCGGCAGGATGTAACCGTGGTCATTCAGCTCCCTGTCGATGGCTGCGGTGTAAATGGGTACATCCGGGTGGGCCTTGTACATCGCTTCTATTCCCTCAGGTGCCGTCAGCAGGCACAGAAACTTGATGGATTTGGGTTTACAGACCTTGAGTCGGGTGACGGCGGCAGCGGCTGAGTTGCCGGTGGCCAGCATGGGGTCCACCACGATGATGTCGCGCTCTTCCATGTGCTTGGGCATCTTGAAGTAGTACTCTACGGCCTGCAACGTGGCCGGATCGCGGTACAGGCCGATGTGGCCCACGCGCGCGCCGGGCACCACCGACAGCACACCATCCAGAATGCCGTTGCCCGCGCGCAGGATGCTCACGAACACCAGCTTCTTGCCATCAATTGCGGTGCCGGTCATTTTTTCCAGCGGGGTTTCAATTTCGACCGCCTGTGTCGCCATATCACGGGTCACCTCATAGGCCATCAGGCTGGAGAGTTCGTTGAGCAGACGGCGAAAGCTGTTGGTGCTGGCGGTCTTGTTGCGCATCAGCGTGAGCTTGTGCTGCACCAGCGGGTGGTCAATCAGGTGCACGTTGGCGCGGGCTTCTGGGGACAGGGTGATCATGGTGCTAAACGGCAAGAGTGGGAATGGATTGAGTTTAGGCGCTTCAAGCGCTAAGGCTCTGGTGAACAAGTAGGGGCAAAGCGCTGAGCCCGTTGCAAAGAGAGGT
>DAOQRI010000423.1:0-3227 GCA_035355475.1 Rhodoferax sp.
CAGTGGTTTCCTGTGGAGCGCATGCCATCGCTCACCGCCACCATCATGGTGGCGGGTGGACTGGGTGCGCTGACTGCCAGCGTGCCTGTGGAAGCGGCGTTGCCGCTGCTGGGGTGGCGTGGTGTGTTCTTGCTGGTGGCTGCGTTGCTCGTGCTGGCGGCGAGCTATTTGATGACCGTGCCCGACAAGCCCGTAGCGAGTGCCGGGGAGTCGCTTGGACAGCAGATGCGCACACTGGGCAGCATTTATGGCAATCGCACATTTTGGCGGTTTGCGCCGCAGGGCAGTCTGACGGTGGGCGGCTTCATGGCGATTCAGGGCCTGTGGGCAGTTCCCTGGCTGATCGAGGTGAATGGCGTGTCGCGAGGTGATGCGGCGGGCGTTCTGCTGCTGATGTCCATTGCCATGCTGGTGGGCTTTTTGTTTGTTGCGACCTGCTCGGTCGGATTGGCTCGCCGTGGCATATCGCCCATGGCGTTGTTGACAGTGGGTATGGGGTTGGCCCTTGTGGTGGAACTGGCCATCATTCTCGGGTTGGCCCCCGCTGCGTGGCTGTGGCCGCTACTGGGCTTTTCGTTCAGTCTGGGCAATGTCGCGTATTCGCAGTTGGCTGCTGCATTCCCCGTGGCGTTGTCGGGGCGGGTGAATACGGCGCTGAATCTGCTGGTTTTTGTCGGGGCATTCGTGCTTCAGTGGGGCATCGGAGCGGCAGTGGACGGCTTTGCCGGTAGCGGCATGGGCCGGGTGGATGCTTTCAAGGCCACGTTTGCTGCTTTGCTGGCTGCGCAGGTGGTGGCGTTTGTGTGGTTTTTGGTACCGGTGAAGCCTGTCACACGCTGAAAGTTTGAGCCAATCGGTATTGACATGGATCATTTGGTGAAAAAATTCAAAGCCTGTTCGTACTTTAGCAGTCAACACCATGAAGCATGTCGTCAGCATCAGCCTGGGTTCCAGTAGCCAGGACTTTGACTTTATTACCGAGTTTTTGGGTGAGAAGCTGCATGTGCGCAGGGTTGGCACCAACGGGAGTACGCCTGCTGCAGTGAAGCTGATCAAGCAGTGGGACAAGAAGGCGGCAGCGATTGGCCTTGGCGTGCTGAAGGACAGCTACAAGGTCGGGTCGCGTCGTTTCATTGAGAAAGACAGTGCGCGCCTCAAGGCTGTGGCGACCCAGGTCCCCGTTACCACGGGTGGTCGCCTGGGCGATATTTTCCAGGAGTGGGCGGTGCGCCATGCGCAGACGCAACTTGGCAGTTTTTTCAACAATGCACGGGTGCTGTTTTTCTCGGGAATGACCGATTACAAGTTGGCCCTGTCCATTGCGGAGTACACCCCAAATCTTCAGTTTGCCGATCCATTGCTGCAACTCGGCGTGCCCAAGCTGCTGGGTTCGGTGGATGCGCTGAACCTGTATTCCAATGGTGCCCACTATGTGAAGAACTGGACACTTCCGGCCGCCATGGCCTCTGGCCCGGTGAAGGAGTGGACTCGCTTTGTTCTGCGCAAGGCCATGCAAAAGGCCACGGTCATTGTGGCGCCAGTGCATGAACTCGATGACTTTGGGTTGGAGGAACTGGCCGGTAAGACCGTGATCACCGCCACCGTGAATGACGAACGCATCGCTCAGATGCGCGACAAGGGTGTGGCCACCATCATTGATGGTTCACCTGTGATGCATGGCCATGTGCTGGGTGCCAATTTGCTGGACGCGATGATCATGGCGGCCACCGGAAAACGGGGAATTGATCTGTTGGAGGATGACTATCTGGAAATCATTGCCGGGCTGTCATCAGAGCCGCGCATCATCCACCCCAACGGTTTTCACCGGGTGAACCGCTTTGCGTTTGTGATTCATCCGCTGTCGCAGGAGTATTTCAAGAAGGTCAAGCCCATCGAGATGCTGTCCCAGGTGTCGCCCCCCGTGTTAATGAACACGCTGGAGAAGGCCATGGCCTACGCCCCGCCATTTGTGTACTCACGGGTCACCGGTATCAAGTCGCCGACGGGTGTGGAGGCCGAAGGCTGGCTCATTTCGGTTGGGGGAACGCCGCGAGAGATCATGCGCCACAGCCCTGAGTTCACCTACCGGCGTCTGCTGGATGCGGCTGCCATGGCCAAGCGTTTGGGTGCCCAGATCATGGGCTTGGGGGCATTTACCAAAGTGGTGGGGGATGCCGGTTTGACGGTGGCCAAGCGGGCGCCGTTGCCCATTACCACGGGCAATAGCTACAGCGCGTCAGGCGCGCTTTGGGCGGCACACGACGCTTTGTTGCGCATGCGCTTGCTGCCTGCACCTAAGGGCAAGCAGCGGGTCAAGTTCAAAGCGATGGTGGTGGGGGCAACCGGAGCCATTGGCTCGGTGTGTGCCAGATTGCTCGCCAAGGCAGCCGAAGAGGTGTACATGGTGTCGCCCGAGACGGCCAAATTGCTGGCACTCAAAGAATCTATCCTGCTGGAGACGCCGGACGCCAAAGTATTTTTGTCGGCCCGTGCGGACAAGGACATTGCGGAGATGGACATGATCGTCACCGCAACGTCCGGCGCGGGGAAAAAGGTGCTGGACATCATGCGGGTGAAGCCGGGGTGCGTGATCACCGACGTGGCGCGACCTTTGGATTTGCCGGCGTCTGAGGTGGCCAAGCGCCCGGACGTGTTGGTCATCGAGTCGGGCGAGATATTGCTGCCGGGTGATGTGCAGATGAAAAATATTGGGCTGCCCAAGGGTGTTGCCTATGCCTGCTTGGCGGAGACCATCGTGCTGGCGCTGGAAGGACGGTTTGAGAACTTCACCGTGGGCCGCGCCATCGAATGGGAAAAGGTGCGCGAGATTTACCAGTTGGGCCTGAAACACGGCATGAAGCTGGCTGCCATTTCGGGTGTCAACGGCCCGTTCAGTGATTCCGATATCGAGCATGTGCGCACCCTGGCGCTTGCTGCCCGCGCCAAAACTGCTTTGGCTGCAGTTGCGGCGAAGCCCATGCCAAAACCCAAAACCAAAGTTGTGAAGAGGCGGGCGGTCGCAACGGCCAAGGATTAGGCGCAACGAATGTGGTGTGGTGCCAAAACGCAACAAATCGGGCGAACTTATGCCGATCGTGTTACATTAGCCCATCGCTTTTGGCGACTGGTCGCGCACCGTATTTCGAGTGTGCGCAAACACTCCCGGCAGAGGAGTCTCCAGTGCGGCCCCTCAATTGCGTTCTCACGAAGCCTCTCACGGCGTAGTG
>DAOQRI010000424.1:0-3210 GCA_035355475.1 Rhodoferax sp.
GGGGCAAGTCGCTGGACTTTGAGCGGGTCTATGACATCCGGGCCCTGCGCATTGTGGTGCCCAGCGTGCCGGACTGCTATGCCGCACTGGGTTGGGTGCACGACCATTTCATCCCGGTGCCCGATGAGTTTGACGACTACATCGCCCGCCCCAAAGCCAATGGCTACCAGTCGCTGCATACCGTGGTGCGGGACTTTAAAGGCCAGCCCATTGAGGTGCAGGTGCGCACACAGGCCATGCACGACCACGCCGAGACCGGGGTGGCCGCCCACTGGGCCTACAAGGAGGCGGGCGTCAAGGGCTACGCAGGCGTTTCGGCCAGTGGTGAATACGATGCCAAGATCGCCGTGCTGCGCCAGTTGCTGGCCTGGGAGCGGGACCTGTCCGGCGGGCAGGGTGGAGTCACCTTTGATGACCGCATCTATGTGTTGACGCCCGACGCCGCGATTGTGGAACTGCCGCAAGGGGCCACCGCAGTGGACTTTGCCTACAGCGTGCACACCAACCTGGGCCACCGCTGCCGGGGTGCACGGGTGGATGGTGCCATGGTGCCACTCAACACGCCATTGAAGAACGGCCAGACGGTTGAGGTCACGGCCGTCAAAGAGGGCGGACCTTCGCGCGATTGGCTCAACCCTGAGCTGGGTTTCCTCGCAAGCCACCGGGCGCGGGCCAAGGTACGCGCCTGGTTCAACGCGCTGGCCATGGGTGAAACCGTGGCCAAGGGACGGGAAGCGGTTGAGAAACTGCTGCAACGTGAGGGCAAGACGGCCATCAAGCTCGACGACCTGGCCTCGCAACTGGGGTTCAATTCGGCCGAAGATCTCTTTGAAGTGGTGGGCAAGGACGAGTTCTCGCTGCGCAACATCGAAATCGTGCTGCGCCCACCCGAGCCGGTACTTCCGCAGGACGAGTTCCTGCTGCTCAAAAAGCAGCGTGCACCCAGCCACAGCGCCAAGGGCGGTGTGCTGGTCGTGGGTGTGGATTCCCTGATGACCCAGCTGGCCAAATGCTGCAAGCCCGCGCCACCGGACGCCATCTGCGGCTTTGTCACCCGTGGCAAGGGCGTGAGCGTGCACCGGGCAGATTGTTCCAACCTGCGTAACATGGTGACGCGCAGTGGCGACCGGGTGATTGAAGTGGAGTGGGGCGGGACACACAGCAGCGCCGACAATGTCTACCCGGTGGATGTTGCCGTCGAAGCGGTGGACAGGCAGGGGCTCTTGCGGGATATTTCCGAAGTGTTTTCCAAGGAAAAGATGAATGTGATCGGGGTGCAGACACAGTCCATTCGCGGCATTGCGTGGATGACCTTCACCGTGGAGGTGAGCCACTCCGGGCGGTTGAACAAGGTGCTGGGCATTGTGGCGGATCTCAACGGTGTGCGAACCGCGCGGCGGCGGTAACGGTTTACTGGCGAATGTCAACCATGCTCAAGCGAATCCACGTCAGCCAGCTCAGGCTGGGGATGCACCTCAAGGAGTTCTGCGGCTCCTGGATGGACCATCCCTTTTGGCGCACCGCCTTTGTGCTGACTGACCCCAAGGACATTGCGGCCATCCAGGCCAGCCCCATCAAGGCGGTCTGGATTGATTGCTCTCAGGGGCTGGACGTCGCGCCCGAGACGCCTGATGGCTCCGGCGCTGAATATTTGGCCCACGCAGGTCAGCATCCAGACCACGATGCCCCACCGCGGCGCGAAACTGCGCCGGTGTCTACTGCAGTCGAAATCGAGCGGGCCACGCGGATTTGTTCACAGGCCAAGCAGGCCGTGGTGTCCATGTTTGAAGAAGTCCGCATGGGCAACTGTGTCAATGTGGGTGGCGCCAAACAGCTGGTGGATGACATCAACGACTCGGTCACCCGCAACCCGGGTGCGCTCATCAGCCTGGCGCGACTGAAATCGGTAGACGATTACACCTATATGCATTCGGTAGCGGTGTGCGCCATGATGGTGGCGCTGGCGCGGCAGCTGGGCCTGGACGAGGAACAGACACGCTCAGCCGGCCTGGCTGGGCTGCTGCACGATATGGGCAAAGTGCACGTTCCCCTGGCCATTCTCAACAAGCCTGGCGCTTTAACACACGAGGAGTTCGTGCGCATCCAGGAACACCCGGCAGACGGGCAGCGCATGCTGCTGGGCGGCGCCAATCTGGATCCGATTGCGCTGGACGTCTGCTTGCACCACCACGAGCGCATCGATGGCTCGGGCTACCCGGACAAGCTCAAGGGCGAGGCCATCAGCCTGTTCGCCAAGATGGCCGCTGTGTGCGATGTGTACGACGCCATCACCTCGAACCGGCCCTACAAGCCGGGGTGGGACCCGGCGGAGTCGCTGCACAAAATGTCCGAGTGGGCCAGTGCCCATTTTGATCGCGAAGTGTTTCTGGCCTTTGTCAAAAGCCTGGGCATTTACCCGGTGGGGTCGCTTGTGAGGCTCACGTCCGGTCGTATCGGCGTGGTGGTTGAGCAGCACACGCAGTCACTGACCAAGCCGGTGGTCAAGGTGTTTTTTTCCACCAAAGCCAACATCCGAATTCCGGCGGAGACGATAGACCTGTCCGGCATTGATGTGACCGAGAAAATCGCGGCTCGTGAAGACCCAGCCAAGTGGAATTTCCCTGACCTGCATGCTCTGTGGTCGGGTTTGGCTGCTGCCCCGTGGTGAGGCATAAAATAGGCCTCTAGACCTTTTGGAATAAGCGTAAGTAGCTATCAGAGTGATAGCAAATACTTTAACGCTACGGATTGCAATCTTCAGTATCCACGCAGACGTCCTATCGGGTTTTCTTCGTCTTTTCGAACTTGCGCCAATACTGAAAGGCATCTTCGTGGTGCTCGATGTCCAGCTCGGACACGCGCAACTGCAGACGCTCCTGTACGTCAGAAACCGCCTGGTTGTAGACCAGCGGGCCAATCTCCTCCAGAAAATACCCCAGCAAGGCACCGGCTGCGATGTTGCCAATGGGTTCTTCCATGTTTTCGCGGAAGTACCGCTCGATGGATGCAATGGCTTCCTTGCGGGCTTCGCGGGGGATTTCGATGGTCATGGCGGTGTGCGGGTCCAGGGTTGATCAGGTGCCCACCATATCCGCAATCTTGCTGCTATACCAGCGCAGGTCGTCTTGCCAGAGCTGCTGGCGGCGGTCGTTGTCGTCGGTCAGGGTTTGCAGCAGGTGGCCTTCGGGTCCCATCTTGTACTCAAATTTC
>DAOQRI010000425.1:0-3209 GCA_035355475.1 Rhodoferax sp.
GTGAGGGGGTGGTGATTGACGGCGTGCGGCAGCTGCGTTTTACGCCGGTGGACTCGAAAACAGCATGATTTAGGGATCAAATCGGCCTCTAGCCCTCGTGGAATATGCGTGAGAAGCTACCTTTTTATAGCAAAAAGCTAACCATTACGCTTTGCGGGGTATTTGCAGCGTCGCCACCAGTCCTTTGCCATTGCCACCCTCGACGTTGTTTTTGAGTATCAACCGCCCTTGATGCTTGCGAGCAATATCGTGTGCAATGGACAGGCCCAGTCCAACCCCACCCGTGTTGCGGTTGCGCGAGCCCTCCACCCGATAAAACGGCGCCAGTACCTTTTCGAGCTCTGCTTCAGGAATTCCCGGCCCGTTGTCGCAAACCTCAATGCAAACATACTCCGGTGTATCCATTAGGCGAATACTGGCCTGACCGCCGTACCGGATCGCGTTGTCCACCAGGTTACCAATACAACGACGCAAGGCCGAGACCTGTGCAGTCAGGGGCCTCACCTCGCCTTGAACCTGCACAGAATCACCACAGGCTTCGCGGTCATCGGCAATGGTTGCAACCAGCGCGTTTATATCCAGCCACGAGAAAGGCTCCTCATCAACCGCTCCACGCAGATAGTCCAGCGTAGCCGTGATCATGTGGTCCATCTCCATGATGTCCCGCCCAAAGCGGCTCTTTTCCTCGGAGTCAACCAGCCCTTCGGCTCGCAGGCGTAGCCGGGTTAGCGGTGTACGCAAATCATGCGAAACCGCCGCTACAAAGCGGTCCCTTTCGCCCAGTTGCTGACGGATTTGTGCTTGCATCAGGTTAAACACACGGGTCGCCTCACGGCATTCGGTTGTACCGCCCTCGACCAACGGCGGCTGATGAATATCACGACCGAGTTCGTGTGCTGCGCTGGCGAGGCGCCTGATCGGCTGCGACAGCCAGCGTGCACCGATCCAGGCTGCCAGCATCAGTGCGGCCAGGCGCACACCGATGTCCAGCAGCAGGCCCGGGTGCAAAAGGGGTGGATGGCGTGGCGGTCCACCGGGGAAGCCATCCGGCCCCCGTCCGAATCCGGGTGGCGGCCCAGGGCGCAATTCAAACATCAACGTGAAAGCCAGTACATGGCTAGCCAGCACGGCCACGAACAGCAACAACGCCAAACGGCCAAATAAAGTGGCTGGCATCAGACGCAAAAGCGCTGCCCGCCCCTTCAAAAGCAGCACGGTAGTCAGGTTCGCCATGCCAACTGTCCTTGCACCGACTGGGCGTTGAACATGTAGCCCGCGCCGCGAATGGTCTTGATCATGCTGGGGTCGCGTGGGTCATCCGACAGTTTCTGGCGCAATCTGGACACCAGCAAGTCAATGCTGCGTTCAAACGAATCCATATAGCGGCCACGCGCCTGCTCCATCAACTGGTCACGACTGAACAGGCGTCTGGGCATCTGAAGAAATGTGCTCAGCAGTCGGAATTCGGCGTTGGAAAGGGCTACCACCAGCCCGGCAGGCGAGGTCAGGCAGCGTTCATGGCGATCCAGCTCCCAGCCATCAAAACGAATCACGTCACCGTCTGCATTCCCTGCAGCGTGGTCCTGCAAGGTCAATGAGCGACGCAAGACAGACTGAATACGTGCCACCAGCTCACGCGGTTCAAAGGGCTTGCTCATGTAGTCGTCCGCCCCCATCTCCAGACCCAACACACGGTCGTAGGGGTTGGAACGGGCCGTCAGCATGATGACGGGGATGCGTGAACGTAAGCGGACTTCTCTGGCCAATGCCAAACCGTCCTTGCCCGGCAACATCACGTCCAATACGATCAGATCGATATGGTGACTCGAAAGTCGCTGTTGCATGGCCTCGCCATCGCTTGCTGTATGGACCTCGAAGCCGAATGGCGTCAGGTACTCACACAGCAGGGACGTGATGCCGTCGTCGTCATCCACAATCAAAATCTGTGTTGGGTGGTTCATGGCGCAGTAGCTTTCGCGTTCAATTCAGTTTGACTGGAAAGTGTAGGGAGCGTATCCATCATCAAACGGTCAAACAAGGATGCTCGCACCCCACTTTTCAATGCCTTGACAGGCTCTTCGTATCAACTTCGGTACAAAGAAGACAAATCCGGTTTACAGACGGCTCCAAGAATGGTTATGTCGCCATTTGTCCATTCGGCTATGACGGCAATCAATCCACTTTGACATCGAAAGGAAAATCAATGAGTACCATCAGCGGGGTCAGCAGCGCGAGCAGCGCATGGGCCACTATGAGCGCCATGCGCGCCAACCGCCCGCCGGGCGGCATGAGTCCGGACAAGATGTTTGCAAAAGTCGACGCCGACAGCAGTGGCGGTGTTGACAAAGCCGAGTTGCAGGGCATTTTGGACGACATCACCCAAAAGACAGGGGTCGCCAACAACGGCAGCGGCGAGGATCTGTTTGGCAAAATGGACAGCAACGGTGACGGTAGCCTGTCCAAAGATGAATTGGGCGAGGGTATGAAAAGCATCATGCCACCCCCTCCTTCCACCATGGACTTCGCGCAAACGCGCGGCGAAGGGAGCGACAGCACAGACGGCCTGTTCGGAAAAATAGATATCGACGCCGATGGTTCGGTGAGCAAAGACGAGTTGCAAAGCCTCCTGGACAAGATGAAGGCCGGCCGTGGCGCGGACGAAACATCAACGTCTGGTGCCGACGACCTGTTTGGCAAACTGGACAGCGACGGTGATGGCAGCTTGAGCCAGACGGAATTCGAAGCCGGAAGGCCGAAGGACGCGGGCGGGCCTCAGGGCGCAGGTGGCATGCCACCAACCCCACCCGGTGGGGCAGCCGGTGGAGCCAGCTCCGCTTCTACGACGTTCGACCCGCTGGACACCAACCAGGATGGTACGGTGTCGGCCCAGGAACGCCTGGCTGGCGCGACCGCGTCCTCGACAGATGCTGTTCAGGCCCTGTTCAAGGCGATTGACACCGATGGCGACAGCAAGATTAGCTCCGGCGAGTCAGAGGCCTTCATCAAGCAGCTGACATCTCAGATCGAGGCGAAAGGCACCGAGTCGCAATCAAAAGCCGACAGTGTGAATCTGGCCGAACTGGTTCGCCAGGTTTATGAGCAGGTCGCTGGTGGCCGGTCACTTGACGCCAGAGGCGCCACATTGAGCACAACCGCCTGATTTAGAGATAAAATCGGCCTCTAGCCCTCGTGGAATATGCGTGACTAGC
>DAOQRI010000426.1:0-3206 GCA_035355475.1 Rhodoferax sp.
CACCACCAGGCAGTTCTGGTTCCAGCTCTACGTGATGCGCGATCGCGCCTACATCAAGCGCCTGATCGGCCGCGCCAAGGCCGCCAAGTGCTCGGCACTGGTGCTGACGCTTGACCTGCAGATCATCGGCCAGCGCCACAAGGACCACAAGAACGGACTGTCTGCCCCACCCAAGCCCACATTGGCCAATATCCTCAACCTGGCGACCAAACTGCGCTGGGGCATGGGCATGCTGGGCACCCCGCGGCGCGGTTTTGGCAACATCATCGGCCATGTGGACGGCGTGACCGACCCGAGCAACCTCTCAGCCTGGACCACGCAGCAGTTTGACCCCACGCTGAACTGGGCCGACGTGGAATGGATCAAGAAACGCTGGGGTGGCAAGCTCATCCTCAAGGGCATCCAGGACGTGGAAGACGCGCGCCTGGCCGTTGAGAGTGGCGCCGATGCCCTGATAGTCTCCAACCACGGCGGGCGCCAGCTCGACGGGGCCGAATCTTCCATCAACGCCCTACCCGGCATTGTCGATGTGGTGGGCAAGCAGATTGAAGTGCACATGGACGGTGGTGTGCGCAGCGGCCAGGACGTGCTCCGCGCGGTGGCTTTGGGCGCCAAAGGCGTCTACATCGGGCGGCCTTACATCTATGGTCTGGGTGCCATGGGTGAGGCCGGCGTGACCAAGGCGCTGGAAATCATCCACAAGGAAATGGACATCACCATGGCCCTGTGCGGCAAGACCCGCGTCGAGCAGATTGACAAGAGCATTCTGCTGCCCGGAAGCTACCCCACCTGAGCCACGCCTGAGGCTCGGGATTTCCCGACTGGGTCAATCAATGTGCAACCGTTTTGCGTTAGGATGAAACGGTTTGCAGCAAATAAAGGAACTCCCATGAGCCCAAGCAAATTTCGCCTAGTCACCCGCAGCGACTTTGATGGTCTGGTCTGTGCCGTTCTCCTCAACGAGTTGGACCTGATCGACGACATCAAGTTCGTCCATCCCAAGGACATGCAGGACGGCAAGATTGATATCACCAGCCGTGACATCACCACCAACCTGCCTTATGTGGCGGCAGCGCACCTGTCGTTTGACCACCATGAATCGGAAACCATCCGCAACACCGGTGAGCGTGCCAATCACATCATCTCGGCCCACGCGCCGTCGGCCGCGCGTGTGGTGTATGACTACTACGGTGGCGCCAAGGCGTTTCCCAACATCAGCACAGACATGATGGAAGCAGTGGACAAGGCCGATTCGGCCCAGTTCAGTCACGATGAAATCTTGAACCCCACCGACTGGGTGCTGTTGAATTACCTGATGGACTCGCGCACCGGCCTGGGTCGTTTCCGTGAATTCCGCGTCAGCAATTACCAGCTGATGATGGACCTCATCCAGTACTGCCGCAACCACGGCATTGCAGACATCCTGAAATTGCCCGATGTGGTGGAGCGCATTGACCTCTACTTCGAGCATGCAACCAAAGCCCGCGCTCAAATGGAGCGGTGTGCCAAGGTCTACAAGAACCTGGTGGTGCTGGACCTGCGCAACGAGGAGACCATTTTTGCGGCCAATCGCTTCATGATTTATGCCTTGTTCCCGCAGTGCAACATCTCCATCCATGCCATGTGGGGTGTGCAGAAGCAGAACACCGTGTTTGCCACCGGCAAATCCATTCTGGATCGCAGCAGCAAAACCAATGTGGGCGAATTGATGCTGGAATACGGCGGCGGTGGCCACAATGCGGCCGGTACCTGCCAGGTAGAGAACGACCAGGCCGAAGAGGTGCTGGGCGCGCTGATCAACCAGATCAATTCCGATGGTTGAGGTGACGCCGACCCCATCCCCGCGCGTTGTTTCCACTTGGTGGCGCACCCTGGCGTATGCCTGCCTGGTGGTGCTGTCGATCGGCATTGCCACCGGCATGAGTATGTTTGAGCAGTTCAAGGCGCAAATTGAGCATGTGCAAGGCAAGCTGAAGGACACTGCGCAGGTCAAGTACATCGCCGTGCTCACGGATGACAAGCAGGCTCCGGCCATGCTGGTCACCATGGCCTTGCAGGACAACGCCCTGCAGTTGCAGCGGCTAAACGGGGTGACCGAGGGCCGGGAAGACACCATGCAACTGTGGGCCCTGTCCGACGGCGACCCTGCCCGCTCGCTGGGTGTACTGGAGAGCAAGGGCAAAACCCTGCGCCTCAATGCAACCGAGCGCGACTTTGCCAGTGCCACCAGCCTGGCCATCAGTGTCGAAGACAAAGGCGGCGTCACGCAAGCCAAGGGGCCACGGCTGCCCTTCCTGTTCAAGGGACCGGTCGTTCAGAAGGCTCTGTAAGGCGAACATCCATCTTGCGCCGCATTGCCCACCTGGACATGGACGCGTTCTATGCGTCTGTGGAGTTGTTGCGCTACCCCCAGCTCAAAGACCTGCCGGTCGTCATTGGCGGGGGTCGCCGAGCCATCCACGATGCGCTGGAGGCGTTACGCGCAGCCGACATCGCCAACGCTGATCCAGGCGAACCGGAAACCCCATGGGACGCAACGGCCCAACGTGCGGCCCTGCGCCGCATTCCGCTGGAGGCATTTGCCCGGCTGGAAAGTTACACCGGGCGCGGCGTCATCACCACCGCCACCTACGCGGCGCGCCAGTTTGGTGTGGGTTCAGCCATGGGAATGATGAAAGCGGCCAAGCTGTGCCCGCACGCCATCCTGTTGCCAGTGGACTTTGATGAATACCGCAAATACTCGCGCCAATTCAAAGCCATCATCACCGAAATCGCCCCGTTGATGGAGGACCGTGGCGTGGACGAGGTCTACATCGACTTCACCGACGTACCCGGCGGCCAGCGCGAAGGCGGGCGGGTGCTGGCACGGTTGATACAGAAAAGCATTTTTGAGGCGACAGGCCTGACCTGTTCGGTGGGCGTGGCGCCCAACAAACTGTTGGCGAAGATGGCCAGCGAATTCAACAAGCCGCGCGGCATTGCCATCGTGCACGAAGACGATCTGGAGACGCTGATCTGGCCGCTGGCGTGCCGAAAAATCAACGGCATCGGCCCCAAAGCGGACGCAAAACTCAAGAGCCATGGCATTGAGACCATAGGCCAACTGGCAGCCCGGGACCAGCAGTGGCTGATGGATACCTTTGGCCAACGCACCGGCGCCTGGCTGCACGCGGCCAGCCATGGCCAGGACGACCGTCCTGTCACCA
>DAOQRI010000427.1:0-3198 GCA_035355475.1 Rhodoferax sp.
GCCTGGTGGAAGAGGACTATGCCTGGATCACCCACCGCATCATGGAGGTGGCACAACGCCATGCCAAGGGCCGCGTGGTGTCGTGTCTGGAAGGCGGCTACAACCTGGATGCATTGGCTTTCAGCGTGGAGTCGCACATACGCGTGCTGGCAGATTTCTGATGGGTACGCCGCTCAGAAGTCCGGCGCCCCAGCCGATTGACGATCTGCAGGCCTGGCTGGCCGCCTTTACCCAAGCCTCGGTACTGGTGGAACTGCTGGTTCTAGGCGCCTGCGTCGCGCTGGCGTGGGGCTTAGTGGGTCTGGCGCGCAAGGCATTGGGCAGCTATGACGAGCGCTCCATCCTGTTTGGCAAGCGCGCGGTGGATGGGGTACTTTTTCCCGTTGTGTTGCTGTGCCTGGGGTATCTGGCGCGGGCACTGGTGGCGCACTGGGTGACGGTTGCCGTGTTCAAGGTGGTCATTCCGGTGCTGGTGGCGCTGGTGGTCATTCGCATTGGGGTCAAGGTGCTGCGGGTGGCTTTTGAAGAAGCCCGCTGGGCGCGCTCGCTGGAACACACCATCTCCTGGGTCGCCTGGCTGGCCATGGTGTTGTGGGTGAGTGGCCTGCTGCCAGTGGTGCTCAATGAACTCGATCTGATCACCTGGAAAGTGGGCGGGACCACGATGTCGGTACGCACCATGATTGAAGGGGCGCTGACGGCAGGGGGCGTTCTGATCATCACGCTGTGGATTTCGTCGGCGCTGGAAGCCCGCTTGCTGCGTTCGGCCACCGGTGGTGAATTGTCCCTGCGCAAGGCCGTCAGCAATGCCACTCGAGCGTTGCTGATGTTTGTGGGCCTGATGCTGGCCCTGTCTACAGTTGGCATCGATTTGACCGCGCTGTCCGTCGTGGGCGGTGCCGTTGGCGTTGGCATCGGCATGGGCCTGCAGAAGCTCACGGCCAACTACATCAGCGGTTTTGTCATTCTGGCTGAGCGCAGCATGCGCATAGGCGACAGCGTCAAAGTGGATAACTTTGAGGGCGTCATCACCGCCATCAACGCACGCTACACCGTGGTGCGCTCACCCACGGGCCGCGAATCCATTGTGCCCAATGAACTGCTCATTACCAGCCGGGTTGAAAACCTGTCTTTGGCAGATTCCCGGGTGGCGCAGACCACGGTGGTAACGGTTGGTTATGACAGTGATGTCCATCTGGTGATGCAGCTGTTGAACACTGCTGCGCTGGAGCAGGAACGGGTTTTGCGAGACCCGGGCCCCGCAGCGAATCTGACCAACTTTGGCGCGGATGGGCTGGAATTTACCCTGGTTTACTGGATGAATGACCTGGAAAATGGCTCTGGCAACCTGCGCTCACTGATCAATCTGTCGGTTTTGAAGGCACTGCGCGAAAACAGCATCGACATCCCGTACCCTCAACGTGTAGTGCACACCCCCTAACCTAAGGTGACAACGGGGCTTGTGCGATGCAATTGCATGACTATAATCCGAAAAAGCACGATCGTTCTATTTTTCTTCGGCAGACCTATTTGGTCAGGCCGATGACTTGATGAGCGAGTCGCGGCATAGAATGAATGAGTTGACGTATACGTCAAGTAGGCAAGCCAATTTGTAACCCTCTGGAGCGCAAGCAAATGAAAGTCCTGGTCAGCGTAAAACGCGTGGTTGATTACAACGTCAAGGTGCGGGTCAAGTCCGACGGAACCGGCGTGGACATCGCCAACGTCAAGATGAGCATGAACCCCTTCGACGAAATTGCGGTGGAAGAAGCCGTTCGCCTGAAGGAAAAGGGGGTGGTCACAGAAATCATCGCCGTATCCTGCGGCGTGACCCAGTGCCAGGAAACCCTGCGCACTGCCATGGCCATTGGCGCGGACCGCGCCATCCTCGTTGAAACCGCTGTTGACTTGCAGCCCCTGGCAGTTGCCAAACTGCTCAAGGCACTGATCGACAAAGAGCAGCCTGGCCTGGTCATCCTGGGCAAGCAAGCCATTGATGACGACTGCAACCAGACCGGTCAGATGTTGGCGGCATTGGCTGATTTGCCCCAGGGCACGTTTGCCAGCAAGGTTGAAATTGTGGACGGCAAAGCCAGCATCACCCGTGAGGTGGATGGTGGCTCTGAAACCGTGTCCCTGAGTTTGCCAGCGGTCATCACCACCGACTTGCGCTTGAACGAGCCACGCTATGTGACTCTGCCCAACATCATGAAGGCGAAGAAGAAGCCTCTGGAGATGCTGACACCCGAAGCGCTGGGCGTTGACGTGACCCCACGCATCAAGACCCTCAAGGTGGTCGAGCCCGCCAAACGCAGTGCCGGTATCAAGGTGCCCGATGTAGCCACGCTGGTTGCCAAGCTCAAGACTGAAGCCAAGGTTATCTAAGGAACACGAAAATGACTTCTCTCGTTATTGCCGAACACGACAACGCATCCATCAAGGGTGCCACCCTCAATACCGTCACCGCCGCTCTGCAATGTGGTGGTGATGTCCACGTGCTGGTTGCTGGCAGCAATGCCGGTGCTGCTGCCGCTGAAGCAGCCAAGATCGCCGGTGTGAGCAAGGTGCTGCATGCTGACAGCGAAGGGCTCGCCCACGGCCTGGCCGAAAACATGACGGCACAAATTGTGGCCGTCGCGGCCAGCTACAGCCACATCGTCTTCCCGGCAACCGCAGGGGGCAAGAATGTGGCACCACGGGTTGCTGCCAAGCTGGATGTGGCACAGGTCTCTGATGTCACCAAGGTGGAGAGTGCCGATACGTTTGAGCGCCCCATCTATGCTGGCAATGCCATGGCTACTGTGCAGAGTCTGGACGCAACCAAGGTCATCACCGTGCGTACCACTGGGTTTGACCCCGCGGCAGCTACCGGTGGAAGTGCTGCCGTTGAGGTGTTGGCTGCCGTTGCTGCCAGCGCGCAGGCAACCTTCATGGGATCTGAAATTGCCAAGAATGACCGTCCCGAATTGACTGCCGCCAAGATCATCGTGTCGGGCGGCCGTGCGCTGGGCTCGGCCGAGAAATTCAACGAAGTCCTCACTCCCCTGGCCGACAAGCTGGGTGCTGCGATTGGTGCCAGCCGTGCGGCAGTGGATGCGGGCTACGCGGCCAACGACCTGCAAGTGGGCCAGACCGGCAAGATTGTGGCGCCGCAGTTGTACATAGCTGCCGGTATCTCTGGTGCTATACAGCACCTGG
>DAOQRI010000428.1:0-3197 GCA_035355475.1 Rhodoferax sp.
GCTCTCGCATGGGTGCTACGGCCGCGTCGCGCACATTCAGGCGCCCTTTCACCAGGTTCCCCAGTTCCAGCAGACGCATACCCAAGCGGTAGCTGCCGGGTTGCGTGCGGTCGACGAAGCGGCCCGTGGCCAGGTCGTTCAATATCCGGTGTGCGGTGGAGGGATGCAGGCCCGCTTTTTCGCTGATGTCTTTGAGACTGATCGAATCTTCACGCGACGCCAGTACATCGATCAGGGTAAACATCCGTTCGATCACCTGTACGGTCGGTTTGGTTGGAATATCGGATTTTTGCTTGGTCATGGTGGTTTCGTAATTTTCAATCTTTGTGCGTCGCAATGTTGGGTCTTGTTGGGTTGGTACCGCCAGGCGCTAACACCACTGACCATTTACCAGTAGTTGCGCGGGTGAGAATTTGGCTTTGTAGCTCATCTTGGGACTCTCTTTGATCCAGTAGCCCAGGTAGACATAGCCCAGTCCCAATCTCCGGGCTTGTTGGATTTGCCACATAACGTTGAATGTGCCAAAGCTTGCGGATTCGCTTGGTTCAAAGAATGTGTAGACGGCTGAAAGTCCGTCGTCCAGCACATCGAGAATGGAGACCATCTTTAATGCTCCGGGTGAGCCATCGGCCGCCGACTCTCTAAATTCCACGAGTCGTGAATTCACCCGGCTCTGCAACAGGAATTGGGTGTATTGGTCTACGCTGTCCTCGTCCATGCCACCACCCGCGTGCCGGCTGTTCTGGTAGCGCAGGTACAGAGCGTAGTGCTCAGGGACAAAACCAAGCTTCAAAACCCTGGCAGTCAAACCCTCATGCCGCTTCCACGCGCGCCGTTGACTGCGGTTCGCTGTGAACGAGTCCACGACCACTCTAAGGGGCGTGCACGCCTGGCAACTGTCGCAATACGGGCGGTAAGTAAACATACCGCTACGCCGAAATCCCTTGTTCACGAGTTCGGAATAGGTCGAGTTGTTAATCAGGTGGCTGGGCGTGGCAACCTGGGAGCGTGCTTGCTGCTGAGGCAAATAGCTGCACTCGTAGGGCGCGGTTGCGTAAAACTGCAGGGTTTGAAGCGGTAAATCTTTAAGGTCTGTCACGGTGGATGCATCAGGCAGACAAAATTTGATTCCAGTATAGGGGGCTAAAGTGCCATTTGACCGATGGCTCCAGTTGGGCACGCCCGATATGTTCCAAAAAGGCATTGCGCGGTACTTCATGGGCGCCAAGCGAAGCCAGGTGGGCGGTGTTTTGCTGGCAATCAATCAAGGCAATGCCGTTCTCAAGGCAAAACACGACCAATGCTGCCAGGGCGATCTTGGATGCATCCGGCATGAGGCTGAACATGGATTCACCAAACACTGCTCTGCCGATGGCTACGCAATACAGGCCACCGACCAATTGACCATCGATCCAGGTTTCAATACTGTGTGCATGTCCTGCCTGGTGAAGGGCGGTATAGGCTTCCACCATGGCTGGCAGTATCCAGGTTCCTGGCTGACCTCGGCGTGGTGTGTTGGCACAAGCCGCAATGACTTGGGAAAAGGCGCTGTCAATCCGCACTTCGCAGCGTGGATTACGTGTGAACCGGACCAAAACCTGCCGCAGTGACCGGCGCAATCGAAATTCGGCGACGGGCAGGACCATGCGCGGGTCAGTGCTCCACCACAAAATGGGTTGGTCGGCGCTGAACCACGGGAAAATTCCTCCGGAATAGGCGCGTAACAGGGTACTCGTGCTCAGATCTGACCCGGCCGCCAGCAAACCAGGCGCCTCCGAGCCAACAGGCCAGGCGCTTTGGACTGCGGGGAATGGTTCGCCTGGCTCCAGCCATGTGAGTGACGGATGTTTCATGGATCTGGGGTTCGGTTCGGGCGCCATTGTGAGCGAGAGCAAAAAAATCTCTGCATGGAAAAGGACTGTGCGTGCATGCGGTTAGAATACTAGCTGTCGGGGCGTAGCGCAGCCTGGTAGCGCATCTGGTTTGGGACCAGAGGGTCGAAGGTTCGAATCCTTTCGCCCCGACCATTATTGTTTGCAAAGGCCCTTAAGTGACACTACTTTGGGGCCTTTGTGCTTTGTGCCCGTAGCTCAGTCGGATAGAGCATCAGCCTTCTAAGCTGAGGGTCGGGGGTTCGATCCCCTCCGGGCACGCCACCATTCCTACTTCTTCAACGCCGCTTTCCAGTCCCGGAAGACATCGAGATCCACGCCATCGGGGTAGTTCAGCAGACCGGGTGCAAAGCCCTTTTTGCCTTTTTCGCCGTACTGCCAGATGATGGCCTTTGTCTTGCGGTCAATCACGATGACGCGGTCGTTCAGGTCATCCACCACAAGAATGTCACCGGTGTCGGGCAACTCGCGGGCAATCGACGAATGGTCCAGCATGCCTTCGCCTTCTTTGACAAAGTATTCCCAGGTAATCTTGCGGGTAGCCGGGTCAAAAATCACCACGCGACCGGGCTTCCAGAAGTCGGCCACGATGATCTGCTTGCCGTCCACTGTGGGGAAGGCGTCGGACGGGTAACGGATGTTGGGTGCCTTGACGCTCCAAACCACCTTGCTATCCCGGGTGATGCGTGAAATCCAGGCGTCGCTGATTTCGGTCACCAGAATATCGCCGTTCTCCATGGGCGTGGCGCCATTGGGGTGGCCCAACTGCGTGGGCGGGTTGTGTTTGCACTTGCCTGGAGTGCCCCATTGGGTACTGATGGCATCGGTTTTGGGGTCGATGATCAAGACGCGGCAGTTTCGAATGTCAGCGGTGATGAATTTGCCATCGGTCAATAGATGGGCGTCATCCGGATAGTTCAGCAGGCCGGGGCCGCTGCCACGGTGGTCCGGCACGCCATAGGTCCACGTCAGTGCGCGTGTTTCATAGTCGACGATGTGGATATCGAAATTGTCTTCCTCACTGACCGCCAACTGCTTGCCATCGGCCGAGAAATTGACGTCCTCATTGCCTCGGTAAACCTTTAAGCTGGGCGAGGGGAATTCCCACAGAATGCTTTTGTCCGGTGCAATTTCGATCAGACGGTTGTTTCGTCGGTCGGCAATCATGATGGGGTAGGGCAGCGGCTTGCCCCAGGACGGCACCATTTTTTGCCGGCTGCCCGTTACCGGCGGAATGGGCGGCAACACGGTTCCGCTGGACACCATGCCCGCGCCCGTCATCTCGGGGGTGACCTTCACTTCGAT
>DAOQRI010000429.1:0-3185 GCA_035355475.1 Rhodoferax sp.
ACGCCGCGCACATCGGCAACGTCTACATCAACCGCAACATGATCGGCGCCGTGGTTGGCGTGCAGCCCTTTGGCGGCGAGGGCATGAGCGGCACCGGTCCCAAGGCCGGCGGTCCACATTACCTGTACCGCTTCTGCGCCGAGCAGACCATCACCGTGAACACGACGGCGGCGGGCGGCAATGCAGCGCTGCTGGCGGGAGTGCATTAAGTTCATGACGGTCGGATGAAAGGTCAAGTTGGTAGCGGTTGCCCGGGCGGCTCGCAATTCCAGCGACCTTGCGGATGCTTAGACCAGTCGCAAAGCTGAAGTAGCCAATTGCGATCTGCTCGCTCCATACCGGTCATTGGTAGTCAGGGATCGATGGGCGTCTTTGTAGTGAACGCCTTGCCAATACGAGCACCCGCCAAGGCTGAAAGCCGTATTTGCCTATGCCGAACTTCCTTGGCCACAGCGCTCTTCGAACCCCGAGTGCCCTAAGCGGATTCATGCCATTGACTTCGTCAACTAGACCAACAGCCGAAGTTCGCGAGCATCTGAACCGAACGTCACCTGTTTGGCAGCCCTAGAATGCCTTGACAAAACATCCGGCTCTACGCCCAGAGAAAATCCATGTCGCCAATGCATGATTTGGTTACGCCTGAACTACTTTTGACTCGACTGGATGCTATTGCAGATCGACTGCGTGACAGTGGCCATGCGATGGGCCTGCTGGGTCTGGGATCCGTAGGGAAGGAGCGCATGCGTCTTGACAACTATTCGGACCTTGACTTCTTTGTCATGGTTGAAGTTGGGCACAAAAAGCGTTACATCGAGCAACTGGACTGGCTCGAGGCTGCACACCCGTTGGCTTGGCATTTTCAGAATACGGTGGACGGACATAAGGCACTGATGACAGATGGTGTCTTCTGTGAATTCGCTGTATTTGAACCAAACGAGTTGACACGAATTCCCTATTCTCCGGGGCAGTGGATCTGGCGCCGGGATGACCTGTCTCCTCACCTTTCGCAACCACAAATCCCTACTCCCTCGCCCTCCTTGCCAAGCGAAACCTGGATAGTCGGCGAGGCGCTCAGCTGTGTGTTTGTTGGGCTGCAACGTTGGCATCGAGGTGAAAAGCTTTCCGCAGCGCGGTTCGTACAAGGTTATGCGCTGGACCGACTAATTGAACTAGATGCAATGCGCGAAGCCATCGTGGATCATGACGTACCTGCTGATCCGTTTAACCGGGAGCGCCGTTTGGAAAGGCGTCAACCGGAACTCGCACGCGAGTTGCCGACATTGCTACCCGGCTATGCACAAACGCCACAGGCGGCTCTGGCCATATTGGCTGCATTGGAGCGTCGTCATGCCCCTATGAATCCTGCAATCGTTGAACGCATACGGGAATTGGCTTCTTCGCTTTAATGCACCGTTTCCTGGTGTTATCCATGGCTCGATCCCATTCATGAATTGGGCTGTGGTGTTTTCAGTATTCTGATGCCCGTGCAAATCGCAGGCAACAACCCTGCAGGTAAGCGGGTAACCCATTCTTAGGAGGAATCCATGTCCCGTATAACCAGCAGCGTCCAGAAAGTCGCGCAACTCTTACCGTATGCATTGCGTAGCCCCCGCCTCCACATCCAGCGACTTCTCCCACCGCTTTGGAACACTCTGACGGCCTTCGCGCTGACGATCGCAGCGATTGCCCCAATACAAGCAGCAGCGGCAAAAGGAGAGACCAATGCCCCCTCAGGAGCAGATCCATCGGTGGTCGAGTTTCTAGTGACTTCTGCAGCAAAGGACTTCAAGGCCTCAGGGGGACATCTGCCAACCACCATCCGAGCAGCACGCATTGGCTACTTATCCGAGTCGGGAAAGAGTAACTTTCTTCTTTGTGGTTCGTTCAAGAGCGGACCTGGAACAAAGGAAAAGTTGACTCACTTTGCGACCATCAAGACATCGGACTACGAGCAATGGATAGGAGGCACTGCAAAGGCGTACTGTGAGCAGCGCACCATCAAGTGGTACCCGGGGGATCACGCTACAACCGTGATGCAAAGACTCAAGGAATGAGTGTGCGGTGCGCGACGGAAGTCTGCGATAAGTCTGCAAGAGACACCCACAGCGTAAAACCCTATGACGCATACGCCCCATTCAGCCCTCAAGTAGCGGCCCGCGCACTAAGCACCCAGTAACTGCAGCACCCGCCCCCGCAACGCCTCCGGCTGCACATCTTGCGGCGCACTGGCCGCACCCACATTCAAGCCCACGCTGCTGAACGCCCCCCGGCGAAACGGCCGCACCATGGCGCCGCCTTGTTCTACGCGGCTGAAGAACGAGCCCCACAGATTGGTCAGCGCCATCGGCACGACCGGCACGGTTTGGCCCTGCTGCGTGGTGCGTTCCAGAATCTTCATGATGCCGCCCTTGAACTCTTGCAGCGTGCCGTCGCGGGTGATGCCGCCTTCCGGAAAGATGCACAACAGGTCGCCATCACGCAGCACCTGGGCGGCGGCGTCGAACGCGGCTTCGTAGGCCTGTGGGTCTTCGGCACGGGGAGCAATCGGAATCGCCTTGGCCAGGCGGAACAACCAGCCCAGCACCGGCACCTTGAAGATGTTGTGGTCCATGATGAAACGGATTGGTCGCGGGCTGGCCGCCATCAGCAGCACCGCGTCGATAAAGCTCACGTGGTTGCACACCAGAATCGCCGCACCCTCGGTGGGAATGTGCTCATCGCCTTGCACCTTGAAGCGGTAGATGAAGTGCGACAGCACCCAGGCGACAAAACGCAGCAGGTACTCAGGTACCAGCATAAAGATATAGAACGCGACCACCGCATTGGCCAGGCCGGTGAACAGAAAGATCTGCGGAATGGTGAAGCCGCTCTTGAGCAGAGCACCAGCAATCACCGAGCTGCCGATCATGAACAGGGCGTTCAGGATATTGTTGGCGGCGATGATGCGGGCGCGGTGCGTAGCCTGGCTGCGCAACTGGATCAGCGCATACATGGGCACGCTGTACAGGCCGGCAAACAGGCTCAAGAGCGCCAGGTCCGCCATCACGCGCCAATGGGCAGGCTGCGCCAGGAAGGCGCTCAATCCCATGACTTCGGAGGCGGGCAGGCCGTTGGACGCAAAGTACAAATCCACGGCAAACACACTCATGCCAATGGCGCCCAGCGGCACCAGGCCGATCTCGACA
>DAOQRI010000430.1:0-3163 GCA_035355475.1 Rhodoferax sp.
GGAGTCCTGCCCACCGGAAAAGAGAACAAGGGCGCTGGTATGCATAGGCCACTATGGTAGGCCAAACACCCGCAGCCACCGGTGCCAGCGATCAGATCTGCTCGTTCTTCTTGATCATGTTCGGGTCGTAGACCAGAACTTCTTTAGCCAGATTGCCCGGCACTTCGGCAGGCACCACGGCCACCGGAGGATTGAGCTGGTTGGCAACCTGCTCCAGCTGGATGGCACTGGCGCTGGCGGTCCACATGCTCTTGATGTGGTCCATCAGCACCTCGTACATCGGCTTGGGCAGCGGTACTTCCACTTTTTCAGGAGCTGGGCGGTGAATGGTCCAGTCTTTGGGCGCGGTCGCCGCTTCCGAGCCGCGGCGCCCTGGATCCGACACACTGGTGTGCACCGGTTCACCTTCATTCTTCTTGAGCGCAGGGTTCACCATGTCGATGACGCTGGGCACCGGCTGGATGGTCGGTTGCGCCGTCACTGAGGGGTTCACCGGGGCAACCGGTATCACCCTGTTTGCCCCAGACGAAGCCAAATCTGCGCCGGATGGCCTCAGATTCGGGTTTCGATCGATGGATGGCAATTGCATGATGACCGGGGCTTTCGCCCCCTCCAGTTACTTTTCTTTGTAGACGTACGTTTCTTAACGGCAGATTTAGACGGTTATTTAGGGCTATTTTCAAAATTTTGAAAAATAAACGCGCTGTCCGCTGCAATCACTCGCCATTTGCACCAATACGGTGCAAAACATCCGTCCACAGAAATCCTCCGTGTGGTGTCAATGCCGGAACTTGGACTCGCGCGTCACGATCGACAAATCGACAAAGCCCAAGCCCTGGTGCAGATCACTGCCGTAGGCAACCTTCAGCCCATTGAGGTCCAACCTCGCACCATCCAGAGCGGCAACCAATGACTCCCGGGTCGGGTTTGGTCCGGCCAAGCGCAAGGCCGCCACCAATGCCTTGGCTGTGATGTAACCCTCCAGGCTGCCATAAGAAAACTCTTCGCCAGGTCTGGCCTTGGTAAATTCATCCTGGTACTCACGGGTGATACTGGTTTTGCGCTCCCAGGGGCTGGGCACCACCTGCGAAAAAACCATGCCATGTGACAACGCGCCAAGATGCTTGACCAACTGGGTTGAGCCGGAGTTGACTCCGTAGAACGTCACACGGACACCTTTGCCGCGTGCCTTGCGGATGTAGGCTTCGTAAACACCACTGCTTCCATGGTTCAAGACCACCTGGGTGCCCGCCTGGTCGGTCTGCTGCACCAGTTTGTCGATTTGCGCATCGTTGATATCGCCCTTGAATGGCAAATCCGCCACCAACTCGGCGCCTAACTCCGCGCAAATCAGCTTCACGTTGGCCAGATGCTGCAGGCCCACTTCGGAATCAGACCGCAGAAATGCCACCTTGCTCATGCCCAGATTCTTGGCCTGTGCAATCAGCGCCTTGAACTCCTCACGGTGTTCGGCCCGCACCGGAAACACCAGCGGCTGAAACGGCCTGCGCAAAGTCGGTGAGCCAGCCATGGGGCCGAAAAAAGGAACCATCAACTTGTTGGCCACCTTCATGACGGCCGTCGATGGTCCCCCTTCAATGGAGCCAAACAGAATGAAAACCTTGTCTTTCTCCACCAGCTGCTGGGCATTGGCTTCTGCCATGTCGGTTTTGTTGTCGTCATCCAGCGTTTTGAGAACGATTTGGCGGCCATTGACGCCACCATGGCTGTTGACGGACTTGAGATAGGTCTGCACACCGGCCTGGACCGCGTTGCCGTAATCGTTCTTGCCGCCTTGCAGGGTGATGCTCTGCCCGATCACGATTTTGTCCGCCGCAATGCCATCGACGGCATGGGCCGGGATTGACGCCAACACGGCCGCGATGGCCATCAGTTGCGTTGCAGTTTTCAACCAAGTCATGTTATTCACCCCTATCAACCAGCCATTGCCATACACCGCATGAACCGGCGTTCAAGCGCATTGTGACGCCGCCAACTGACTGCGTCCTTATGGCGGGCGCCTGGTCCCATTCTCGGTCCACAAAACAAGGTGGCATCAAAGTTGCTGAGTGTCTACTGGGTTCCTCGGGTTGTCTCTCGCAGAGTGGGTTCTGCGTTGTCCCCCGCACCTTCACCGGTGCGGGGGATTTTTTCTGGGAGCGCGACTTCAGCTGCTGTGCGAGCCGCGATGTGCCCACGCGGTGGTGTGCCGCTCGATCACGCTGAACAGCTCATACATCACCATGGCCATGGCGCCCACCACCACCAGCCCAGCGAATGCCAGCCCCATTTGCATGGCAGAGCCTGCCGAAATCAACAAATAACCAATGCCCTCGTTGGCAGCCGTCATTTCCGACACGGTGGTTCCCACAAACGCCAGCGTAATGGCCACCTTGAGAGATCCGTAGAAGTACGGCATGGAGCGCGGCAGCCCCACCTTGATCAGCACATCCCAGCGCTTGGCACCCAGTACCCGCAACACGTCTTCCAGTTCTGGCTCCAGCGTGGCAAGACCAGTGGCGATATTGACCATGATGGGGAAAAAGCTGATCAGAAACGCCGTCAGGATGGCCGGCCCAACCCCAATGCCAAACCAGACCACCAGTATCGGTACAAACGCAGCCTTGGGCAGTGCATTGAAGCCCGTCATCAGCGGGTACACCGCCGCATAAGCCAGTCGCGAACTGCCAATCACAAAGCCCAGCAAAACCCCCACCACGATGGCGATGCCAAAGCCTGCCATGGTCACCCAATAGGTGCGCCACGCGTGCGCCGCAATGATGCCTTTGAACTCCAGAAACTGGGTCCAGATGCGCCATGGGCTGGGAAAGATGAACTCAGAGACTTCCAGCGCCGAGCACAGGATCTGCCACATCGCAATGATGATGACCAGCAATATCCAGGGTGCCCACATCTCGACCTGTTTCTTATTCATGCTGTTCCTTATGCGGTAGTGGATACGGGCGTGACGACTGAACCAGTTTGGCGCACCGCACCAATATGGCCGCGCAACTCGTGCACGATGTCGGAGAACTCTGCTGTGTAGGTGACTTCCAGGTCGCGCGGACGGGGCAATTCAATTTCGCGCCTGACCACGAAGCGTCCCGGGCTCTTGCTCATCACATACACGGTGTCCGCCAGAAAAACGCTCTCACGCAGGTCG
>DAOQRI010000431.1:0-3158 GCA_035355475.1 Rhodoferax sp.
GGCGGATGTGGGGAAGATTGTGGAGGGGGTGGGGCGGTTGGGGAAGGCGTTGTAGTCTGGTGATATTGCACAGAGACCCATGCGGATGCTCAGTTTCAACTAAAAAAATCTATGCCGTCAGAAGTGCCAACATACTCTGCATGCGCATTTTCCAGTCAAGACGGCATGGCCTGTGGTCGGCCTGCGATCGGACAAGAGGGCTATTGTTCTTTGCATTTTGGACTGCACTGCAAGCCAAATGAAGACATCCCCGCTAACCCGCTCTTTGCACGTGATTTTGCGAGTGTCATTGCTGCCGGTGACGGGAATTGGTCGGGCTTCGTGTTCCCCGCAGGCGTCAAGTTTCCAAACGAGGTTTCATTTGATGTCAACGCGCGTGGCAGCCGTTTGAGTGCCTTTGAGCTGCAAGATGTCAAGTTTAAGGGAGCCGTTGATTTTTCGGACGCTGTTTTCAAATCTGAACTTAAATTAAGAGCTGTAACGTTCGAGGGGACAGTGCTTTTCGAACGTTGCCGCTTCGAAGGTCCTGTTGATTTTCTTCACGTTCGATGCGAGAGTGGCGCTTCGTTCTATAGGTCGGATTTCGCTGGAAGAACAATTTTGCGCGCCCATTTCAGCAATTCCGCGAATTTTAATGAAACGATATTTCGCGAAGGCGTCAACTTTTCTGGGTGGAGGAATGTCACTCTGGGTGTTAGCAATAGCTTGATGTCGATTTCTTCGACTGCTGCATTGGGCTCTGCCCATGGCGATGAAAAACCTAGTCTGACTTATCGTTTCCAGATGGCAAAAAAACTTGCATCGGGCTGGGTGTCCGCAAAGTGGTCGAGGATTCGGAATGCGGTAGATTCAAAAATCACCAAGATAAATGCGCATCTCAATCGCATCAAGAGGAGGTTCTCGAAAACGCAACCCGGCACTCAAAACTTCACGATGTTTGAGAAGGAGGGGCATCTTGAAAGCGTTGTTTTTCTCAAACCAGATCAAACAGTTTTTTCCGCGGTTGATTTGTCACGAGTCTATTTCCGTGGGACAAATCTTCGAGGTGTTAGATTTCTTGGAGTGAACTGGTGGCAACCGGTGTTTTCACGAAACGGCCTGTACGATGAAATTTTTATCCGACTGAATTCGGATGGCCCTTTTCGGCACCAATATTTGCCTGCGCTGGAAGAGACCTGCCGGAATGCACGTGTGGCTCTTGAGGAGAACCGAAATTTTGTAGCTGCAACAGATTTCTATGTAGCCGAGATGGAGGCTGCACGAGCGCAATTGAGTTTGCTGCAGCGCCACGTCTTCAGTGTCACAGCGCTATATCACACCGTTAGCAGATACGGATCGAGTGTGGGGATCGCGATTCGTGGACTTGTCTTGGTGTATTTCTTTCAACTAAGCCTAAATCTACTCGTTCAGCTTGGTATTGGTGGTACACCAGATAGTCAGATTTTTTCGGCTGCGGCCTTGCGCTCGCTGAAAGTTCTTCTCTTGCAGGCGCCTGACGCTGGATTCACCGTTGCAACTGGAATCCAAGCATGGATCGATGTCGTGTTCCGCGTTATAGGCCCTGTTCAAGTTGCTATGGTAGCGCTGGCGTTCCGAGCTCGAATAAAACGGCATTGAACTCCTTACATGTGACGGGAATGACGCATAGTGTTCTGCTGCCTCATATTGGTCTCATGTGGTGTGCGAGAAGTAGGCTGATATCGCTACTGTTTCAATAGCTGTTTACGCATATCCGGCAATGGCTAGAGGCCAATTTGATGCCTAAAAAGAGTCGAATCAGGCGGAAATTCAGACTGCCTCTAGCCGCTGCACCATGTCCGGGTATTGCGCCACCATGCGGATCAGCAGCGCGGCTTGGGCATTGGGTTTGGCGCGGCCTTGCTCCCAGTTTTCGAGCGTGCGGGGGTTGGTGCGCAGGTAGCGCGCGAACACGGGGCGCGACAGGTGCAGTTGCTCGCGCACGCCCATCACCTCTTGCGCCGAGATGGCGGGCACGGGGTTGCTTTCCACCTTGAATTTGCGCAGCGTGAGTTTGCCCGTGCGCTCTGCTTCCAGAGCACCAAAGCCTTCGGTCAGTTCTGAAAAGATGTCGCGTTTTTTCTTCATGGCTTTCTCCGTTCTGTGCAATCAATGGCCCTTGGCCGGTTGCCTGTGTTCCAGCTCACGCTTGAGCAGTTGCTTCAATACCTTGCGCTGCTCCGGCGTCAGGTCGTCAGCCTGGTCTTTGTCGTACACGGTAAACAGCCAGAACTGGTCGCCACCCAGCCACCAGTAATAAATGACCCGCAAGCCACCTCGTTTGCCTTTGCCCCGGCGCGGGTCTGGCTGGCGCAGCTTGCGCAGGCCACCCGTGCCTTCAATCACGTCACCTGCCTCGGGGTTGGCCATCAGTTCATCCTGAAGCTGGCGATAGGCTGTGTCATCCAGATAGCTTTGCCGTACGCGCTCAAAAGGCGGCAGTTCAACGAAAGTTGCTTTCACAGAAATTGTACGTTAGTTGCGTATGGTTAACAAGTCCAGATGAATCTCCAGTGACTCAAACGGAACAAACACCGCGTCCTCAGGCGTGCGCCGCACGAGGCCATGCGCTTCCAGCTTGCCGATATCGGTGTGCACGTTGGAGTAATTGCGCCCCACGGTTTTGGCCAGCGCGTAAACCGAGCAGGGGCCGCATTGGCGCAGCCGCTCCAGCAGGTCGATGCGCGCGGGCGTGAGTTCGGAGAAGAGGGTACGGGCAGACTCGAAGCTCAGGTGATAGTCGGCACCAATCAACGCACTGGCCTCGGCAGCTTTGAGCTGTGCGCTTGCCCTGCCGAACACGGAGCCACGCGGAGCGATTTCTATGAAAGCTTTCATATATTGCATTTTAGCAATATAGTGATCAGCAAGGAAGTCGCTTTTTTGGGTAGAAAACTTTGACCTTACTTGCTACTATTTCAATAGCTGCTCACGCATATCCGAAAAGGTCTAGAGGCTGATTTGATACATATTTTTACCAAATTTCCCCGCCAAATGTTGGCCAGCAGACAGCGCGCTCAGTCCACCCCAGGCAATTCAACCCACGCCTCAAGCCCACCGCCCTCGCGCGCCTCCAGGCTCGCGTGCCACCCGTTTGCGTTGGCGAGCTGCTGCACAATCGCCAGCCCCAGCCCAAACCC
>DAOQRI010000432.1:0-3153 GCA_035355475.1 Rhodoferax sp.
TCTGGCGCAACATGCTGGCCGACGAGGCCGCCTGCACAGCCATGGCATTGCGCCCATCAAGCTGAACCAGGCTGTACCGGCTGGCCTTCTTGCCCGGGAATGCGGTGTGCTGCCACTGGAGCGCCGCGGACGGCAAGGTGACCGGCTCCGGGGTAGCAGGAGGCGTAGCGGCCTGTACCCACGGAATGGCGGCGACCTGGGTGGAGTCGGACAGCCCGTCTTCGTCTTCAGAAGTCGCGACGGTCGCGACCAAAGCACAGCCACCCAACAGCAAATAAAAGAAAACCGGCAACAGCCGGAAAAACATCTTCATTGTGTTACATACAGTAACACAAATTGTAAGCCATCCCCTACGTAGAAACCCCCTGCAACTTGCGCTGCAGGGGGCTCCGGTTTTGAAAGAGAAGCTAACTGACGTTAGCGCTCAATCAGAACTTGTGCATCAGGCGGGTACGGAATGACGTGACGGTATTCGCGGCGTTAGCATCTTCAGCCCTATAGGCCACCTGCACGCTTGTGCGCTTGCTCATCGAATAGTCAGCAACAGCTTCCCAGCCAGAGGTCGTTGCCGCAACGGAAGACTTGGTACGGATGTAGTTCAGACCAACAGAGGTTGAACCAAATGTTGCACCCACACCCAGAGCAGTATCTTTGAGTGTGAACGTCTGGTATTTTTCGCTACCAAAACCCGCACCGATCGTCACCATGCCCAAGGCATAGTTACCTGACAAGCGATAACGACTCTTCGAGCACTCCGCAAACTGGCCATTGCAATTCGACACGGCCGTAGTGCCGTTTGCGCCAAACGAGGTGTATTCAAAACCCGCATTCAAAGGGCCATTGCTGTAAGCCAAACCGAGTTGGGCAAAGTCACGTGTCGCAGCGGCGGACTGCATACCACCTGCACCATTGGCATCACCCAACATCACGGTGGCGGTGAAACCACTCATGTCAGGCGTGGTGTAAGAAATCATGTCAACAAACTCGTCACCATCATTGAAATTGGTGTTACCTGAATCAAGGCCCTGACCTTGCACAGGGTGAGCAAGATCAATCAAGGTTTGATACAGGGCATCAACCGAACCACCCTTCAGGGTACCAAAGCCACCGGACAGGTAGACGTAGGCATCACGACCGTCCACAACGCCAGCAGCGCCACGACCACGAACGCGCACATCCATGGAAACGCCAGCTTTCATGCCACCACCCAGGTCTTCAGAAGCAGCGAAGGTGATGTTACCGTCCGTCACGCCGAAACCGCTGGATTTAGCGCCAGTACCATCTTTCCCGTTGGTATAGGCAAATCCAAATTTACCAGACACAGTCGCATTGGACTGTGCAAATGCGCCACCAGCAATAGCCAGAGCAGCAACAGCTACAAGAGTTTTTTTCATTTGTGAATTCCTGAAAGTTAATGAATGGGTGCCAACTCAACTGTTCCAGCAACCCGGTGACACTGCTTATGAACAGAACACAAATTTATTTAACCAGACTGTCAAAAACCTGGCAAATGAAACTGCGGGAAAACCCTAGAAAATACATTCAAATAATTGAATTGGTTGCACAGTTGCAACAAATTGAAACACCGCTCAAGAAAAAAACCCCCACAGCTTTCGCCATGGGGGTTTTGTTCATTCAACTTGAATACTGGCTTATACCAGCATCAGATCAGAATGCGTGGGACAGTTGAAGACGGAGAGTCGTCTTGTTGTCTGGCAGCGCATTGCTGTCTTCAGACTGGTAACCAGCCATCACGTAGGTGCGCTTGCTCAGGTCGTACTTAACGCCCAAGGCATATGCTTTCACCTTCAGACCAGTGTCAACCTTGCGGTTGGTGATATTGGCACCAACGGTTACAGGGCCAAACGGAGCGGCAACGCCCAGAATCCACTGCTTGTCTTTCACGCCGCCAACCAGTTTGGATTGCTGATAGCCCAGACCCACGGTAGCAACACCCAGGTTGTAGTTACCAGACAAACGCACGCGGTTGTCAGCCAGAGGAGCTGCTGCTGCATTGGCGCCATAGCTCGTGTAGTCACCCTTGACGTTAATTGGACCGTTGGAGTAGCCGCCACCGATCAGCACTGCGTCTTGCGACACAGCGCTAGACTGCATACCACCAGCGCCGTTTTGCTGTCCGAGAGCATTTGCAATGCCGTCAATCATTTGAACGGTAGCGGTGAAACCACCCATGTTCGGCGTGGTGTATGCGAGCCAATCAACGTTTGTGCCGCCAGCCAGAGCCAAACCATCGTCCAGACCGATCACAGGAGCGCCAGCGCCGCCGTAACCGATAATGCCGTTAGCGGCTTCAACAGCGCCACCGACCAGGGAGCCGAAGCCGCCCATCAGGTACACAGTGGAGTCACGACCGTCAACCACACCAGCGGCGCCACGACCACGAACGCGAACGTCCATGGAAACGCCAGCTTTCAGGCCGCCACCGAGGTCTTCAACAGCTGCGAATACGACGTTGCCGTCAGTAACGCGAAGGCCATTTGCCTTTGCGCCTGCAACACCAGTGCCACTGTTGGTGGCTTCATATGCAAAACGGAATTTGCCGGTCAGATTGACAGAGGACTGGGCAGAAGCTGCACCAACCAACGCCAGAGCAGCGATAGCTACGAGGGTTTTTTTCATTTCAGATTTCTCCAAGGTTAAACATCGGGCTCCGGTACGAAGACTTCGGATCCCCGGGCCAACCTCCTGCGCTTAGGAAGTTGGGTCTATTGCACCAGACGGAGCCTTGTTTGGCAAAGGAAAAAGCCCTAAAAGAGGGAGAAAAAAGGCTTTCGTGGTGGACTTGCAACAAAGTGAAACAAGGTATTTACATGCCTGCCGCTGAATGCCCCAAATTGGCGCATTTTGAACATTTCCGTCGCCGAATGAAATATCCGAGTCAGCTGTTGACGGTATTTTCGGGTTTTTGGAGCGGTCGAACCGACGTTGAATGCGGGTTTACCCCGACAAAAAGCCGAGGCGTAAGCAGTTGTAGCACGACAATAACGTCATAACCACCGCCCCACCGGAGACCCCTATGGATGCTTTTCTGACCACCGTTGACGCCGCCCTGCGCACCCTGTTTGTCACGCCGCATGCCAGCCAGCCCTGCCCGACGCTGCCGGAACAGGCCACCGAGCTATCCGCTGCCGA
>DAOQRI010000433.1:0-3133 GCA_035355475.1 Rhodoferax sp.
GCCCTGGACCAGCCAGTTCATCGTCAGGATCTGCTCGTCGCCTAGCGTCTGCCCCCGGGCGATCACGGTATGGCCTTCGTTGTCCAGCACCGGCTGTTTGGCCGCGAAAGGATGCAGCTTGCCGTTGGCAATGTCTTTCTGGCGCGCCAGCACCTCGGCCTGCACCGCCTTGGGCACCTTGCTGCCAAAGTCGCCCACGCGGATCATGCCCTGCTTGACGCCACCCCACACCCCGACACTCTTCCACGTGCCATCCAGCACCGCCTGGGCGCGGCGGGTGTAGTAGTCGCCCCACTGGTGGGTCACTGCCACGATCTGCGCATCAGGTGCGATCTTGCGCATGTCGGAGTGATAGGCCACGGCCAGCTTGCCGCGCTCCTGCGCGGCCGCCATGACGGCGGTGGAGCCGGTGTGGAAGGCAATCACGTCCGCGTTCTGGTTGAACAGGGTCATGGCGGCATCGCGCTCGCGCGTGGGGTCAAACCAGGCGTTGAGCCACACCACGTGAACCTCGGCCTTTGGGTTTACCGAGCGCATACCGAGCGTGAAGGCATTGATGCCCTGCAGCACCTCGGGAATGGGGAAGCCTGCCACATAGCCGGCCACGTTGCTCTTGGTCATGCGCCCGGCGGCAATGCCCGCCAGGTAGCGGCCCTCGTAGTAGCGCGCGTTGGCCACGGCCACATTGGGTGCGGTCTTGTAGCCGGTGATGGACTCGAACTTGACGTCGGGAAACTCGGCCGCCACCTTCAGCGTGGGCTCCATGTAGCCAAAGCTGGGCGTGAAAATCAGCGTATTGCCCTGGCGCGCCAGATCGCGGATCACGCGCTCGGCGTCCGGCCCCTCGGCCACGTTTTCCACATAGCTGGTCTGCACGGCGGCGCCCAGCGCGGCCTGCACCGCCTGGCGCCCCTGCTCGTGCTGGCGCACCCAGCCCGCGTCTGACAGCGGCGCCACATAGACAAAGCCGACCTTGAGCGGCGGCCTGGCAGCGTCTGCGGGCGAAGGGGAAGTTTGGGAAAAGGCACCCGTGGGCGCAAGCGAAAAAGCACAGGCCGCCACCAACGTGGCTGCGAGGTTTTTGTACATGGTAGTCCTCTACATGGCTCCGAAACACAAAAAACAAGGCCCGCCGGAGCTGCGGGCCTTGGGTGCTATTTTAACCGCTACGTGAGCATGGTCCGGCGGCGCTCAGGCAAAGCTGGCAAACACGCCATCCAACTTGTCGATGTAATTGCGTTTGACAGCCGCGTCGGTAAAACTGGCCTCGAAACTGTTGCGGGCCAGGGTGTAGGCATGCTGCGATGTCAGACCCAGTGCAGCAAACGTTTGGGTGAAGTTTTCGTTGATATAGCCACCAAAGTAGGCCGGGTCATCGGAGTTGATGGTGGCCACGATGCCGGCGTCGAGCATGCGGCCCAGGTTGTGCTGGGACAGATTCTTGAACACCTGCAGCTTGAGGTTGGACAGGGGGCAGACCGTCAACGGAATCTTCTCTTCCGCCAGCCGCCGCATGAGGGCAGCGTCGTGGATGGCCTGCACACCATGGTCGATGCGTTCCACCTTGAGCACATCCAGTGCGCTCCAGATATAGGCCGGCGGCGCCTCCTCTCCCGCATGGGCCACCAGGCGAAAGCCCAGTTCTCGGGCGCGGGCGAACACTTTCGCAAACTTCTCGGGCGGGTGGCCGACTTCGCTGGACGCCAGGCCGATGCCCACAATCTTGTCGCGCAGCGGCAGTGCCTGCTCCAGGCATTCAAAAGCCTCTTCCTCACTCAAATGCCGCAGGAAGCACAGAATCAGCGACGCCGTCATGCCAAACTTGGCCGGGGCGTCCATGCAGGCACGGTGCAGGCCGTTGATCACCACCTCCGCACTGAGGCCATGGCCGGTATGCGTCTGGGTGTCAAAGAAGATTTCGGTGTGCAGCACGTTGTCAGCCTGCGCGCGCGCCAGGTAGGCGCAGGTCATGTCATAGAAGTCCTGCTCGGTCTTGAGCACGGTGGTGCCTGCGTGGTAAATATCCAGAAACTCCTGCAGGTTTTTGAACACATAAGCCTGGCGCAGGGCGTCCACGCTGGGGTAGTTCAGCGGCACCTGGTTGCGTTGGCCCATGGAAAAAATCATGTCGGGTTCCAGCGAGCCCTCGATATGCATGTGCAACTCGGCCTTGGGCATGCGACGCAGCAGCTCAGGCAGGCGCTCGGCAGGGATGGGACGGTGGTTCATATGGGGCCTCCAAAGTCAGGGTTCAGTGCACTCTACAGCACCCAAGTGGCCTGGCCCACACAGGCTTTTGACCAAGTCTGCGAAAATAGCCGGTTAAGTCAATTTTCTCCGGTGCTGATCGGAATCTAACCACGCGTTATGTCTGACCACTACACCACCCTGGGCCTCACGAGCGCTGCCAAGCTTGCCGATATCAAAAAGGCCTTTCGGCAGAAGGCTGCCCTGCACCACCCGGACCGCAACGAAGCGCCGGAGGCGGCAGAGCGGTTTCGGGTCGTGCAAAAAGCCTACGAAGTGCTGTCAGACGAAACGCAACGCCAGGCCTACGACGACAACCGCCGCCGCAACCTGCTGGACGACCCGCTGCAAACCGCCCGCGAAATTTGGGGCACCTATTTCAAATCCATTCTCTAACGTTTGCACTGCATGAACATCACCCCGTTTTTCCGCGACCTCCGTAATTCCTACCAGGCTGAAATTGATGACATGACGTTTGACTCCGAGGGTCAGGATGTGCTGCGCCAGCGCCTGGCACAGCGACGCAAGGAAATGGATTTTTTGGTCCACATGATGGAGCCCAGCCCGGAGATGGTGGCGGTGGTTTTTCACCAGGGCTTCCGGTTCAAGCACCCTGCCGTCATGGAGCACCTGCTGACCCAGCACAGTGACGAACTGCCGACATGGGACGCACTGAGCAGCAGCATTGAGCTCATGCCCTGGGCGCAGGAGCTGGCGGGCGTGGCGCTGAAGCAGCCCACGGGCGACTGGTTTCTTACCGTCTCGGCGGGCCTGGAATACATGTACCACCGGCATGATTCCACGCTTGCAGCGGCATCGCACAGCGATGACGAAGACAACGAAGATGAGGAAAACGCACAGGGTCACGCCGACTACGCAGGTGACG
>DAOQRI010000434.1:0-3124 GCA_035355475.1 Rhodoferax sp.
GACTACACTGAGAAGCTGATCCGCGATGCCGCCCAACGCGCCACTGGCTCGCTTCAACTTACATACGCCGGCAAGCCGGTCGACCTGAGCCAACCGTTCGAGCGCCTGACTATTGTGGAGGCGATTCGCAAATACACCGATGCAGGCGACAACGTACTGGATGCCACCTGGCTGACCAACGCGGTCAAGAAACTGGGCCTGACTGAAGCCAAAAATAAGCTCGCGGGCCGCACCCTGGCCAGCCTGCAAGTGCTCTACTTCGAAGAGACCGTCGAAGAGAAGCTGTGGAACCCCACCTTCATCATGGAGCACCCCACCGAGATTTCGCCATTGGCCCGCGCCAACGATGAGCGCCCCGAGGTGACCGAGCGTTTTGAGCTCTACATCACCGGCCGCGAATTCGGCAATGGCTTCAGCGAATTGAACGACGCCGAAGACCAAGCCGCCCGCTTCAACGCACAGGTCACCGCGAAAGACAGCGGCGACGACGAAGCCATGTACTACGACGCCGACTTTGTGCGTGCCCTGGAATACGGCATGCCACCCACGGGTGGCTGCGGCGTGGGCATTGACCGTCTGATGATGCTGCTGACCGACAGCCCCAGCATCCGCGACATCATCCTGTTTCCCGCGCTACGCCGGGAATCTTGAAGCCAAATCAGCCTCCAGCCCTCGTGGAATAAGCACACAACGCTATGAAAGCAGGAGCACCCGTGACATGGAAGTTCCTGCAGGGCTACCCCGCGGAGACGCTGGCACAGGTGCAGCAGATGTTCGACAGCGGGCGCACGGGCCCTTGGCTATTGCAAAAATACCCTGCGGCGCACAGTGTACGTACCGACCGCGCACTGTACGACTATGTGCAGGCACTCAGGGCCGAATACCTGCGCGGTGCGGAGCCGCTGAGCAAGGTGGCTTTTGACAGCAAGCTGCAGATCGTGCAACACGCGCTGGGCACCCACACCAACGTGTCACGCGTGCAGGGCAACAAGCTCAAGGCCAAACGCGAGATCCGCATTGCCTCGCTGTTCAAGGACGGCCCACCCGAGTTCCTGCGCATGATCGCGGTCCATGAGCTGGCCCACCTGCGGGTGCGCAACCACGACAAGCCCTTCTACCAGCTCTGCGCCTATATGGAGCCCACCTACCACCAACTGGAGTTCGAATTGCGCCTGTACCTTACGCACCTGGAGGGTGGTGGAGCACGTTTGTGGGACGCAGCGGCTTGAGCAAATCGCCCAGCCCGTTGTGGTCGATCTCATGCATCAGCGCCAGCAAGCGGCCGATTTCGCCTTTGGGGAATCCCGCTCGCGCAAACCAGGTCAGGTAATTTCCCGGCAGATCGGCGATGATGCGCCCCTGGTACTTGCCAAACGGCATGGTGCGGGTCACGAGCAGTTGAAGGTCTTGCGCTTGCATGGCGCAAGCATAACGCGATGCTTGCAGCCAGGGACCAAACGATTCGCCTGCACTGGGGTGTTGCAAATTGCTACTATTTTGATAGCTATTTATGCATATTCCACGAGGGCTATGTGCCACAATAGCCGCTAGAAAACTTGCCTGGAGGATTTCAACCATGTCCCGTCCCGCCGTCTGGGCCACCAAGGTCGCTGCGCTGATCCAGGGCGGCAATACACAGGCTGCTCTGGCGCAGATCAAGGTGGCACCCTCGGTGAAAGACGTAGAGCAACTGCGTACCTTGCTCGACAACGTCGGTCTTCTCAAACGCCACCCCGCCATCGACAGCACCACGCAGGACCAGATTGCGGCGCTCAAAGGCTCGCGACTGCACCGTGCGCCCTGAAGCCGCGATGGCTGCACCTTTGCGTCTGGAGACCCTATTGTGAAAACGACCCCTTGCGCGCTGGTATTGCTGGTATCCGTCTGCATTCTGACGGCATGTGCCAAAGGTGCACCCGAATGGGCTGCCCAGGTGCCGCCCCCGCCCGACGTGACCGAGCAGATTGATGCACCCGCCAAGCCTTCGGGTCTGGCCACTTTGCGGGTCATTGTGCAATTCAACCAGCCGGTCGCTTTCAAAGACCCGGCGTTTCTGAAAACCTTGCAAGACCACGCCCAGGCCCGCGTGCGTTACCTGTCTGCCGTATCGGGCGACACCCATGTGTACAGCGTGCAATTGCCTCCCGACCAGAGCGCTGCACCCGTATTGCAGCGCCTGGGCTCCCTGCCCACCGTGACCCGGGTTGAGCTGGACCCCAAAGCCAAGGCGCAGTAGCGCTGTAGCGCAGCAGTTCCACTGTTCAGGCACCGCCGAACCACACCAAGGCCCACCATGTCTGCAAACCGAACCCTGCTCGCAATCGCCTGCTCCGCGCTGGTGACCAGTTTCTCGTACCTTGCGGTTGCCCAATCCGGCACTCCACGCGATTTCAAATCGTCCGTTCTGACGCAGCAAAAAATGGTTCAGGCCGACTCCTCGGTGCGCATGAACCGCTTGATTGTCAAGTTCCGCAGCGACGTGGACGACAAAGCCCAGGGGATGTCTGCCATGTCCGCACCGGAACGCATCCAAGCACTCAACGCAAGGACGAAGCCCAATGGTGCGGTGGATGGGGGCGTCAGCTTGCGCTATCTGAAGTCCGTGTCAACCCACACCCACGTCGCAAAAACAAGCCGCGCCATGGACCATACCGAGTTGTCTGCGTTGGCGCAATCCATCGCGCAAGACCCTCGTGTGGAGTACGCCGAAGTGGATGAACGGGTGTACCCGCACTTTGTGCCCAACGACACCTTGTACGTCGCGCAGCAGGGCTATTTGAAGTCTCCCGTCATTGTGACTGGTGGCGCCAATCTTCCCAACGCCTGGGGTCGCACGGCCGGTGGTGCGCCCGTCAGCGGAGCAGGCGTCACCGTGGCGGTGCTGGACACCGGATACCGGCCCCATGCCGACCTGGCGGCCAATGTGGTGGGCGGATATGACTTCGTCAGTGCGGACGGATTCAACGATTTCTTCACCGCCAACGACGGTGACGGGCGCGACAACAACGCGCTGGACCCTGGCGACTGGAACACAAAGGCTGCGGAGTGCGACGTGGAAGACTCGTCCTGGCATGGCACCCACGCGGCCGGCATCATCGGCGCGGTGGGCAACAACAATGCCGGT
>DAOQRI010000435.1:0-3119 GCA_035355475.1 Rhodoferax sp.
GTTTGCGTCTAGGCCCCTGTGTGGGTCGCACCGGCAAGCTGATCTGCATTGGCCTGAATTACTCCGACCATGCCGCTGAAGCGGGCATGCAAGTGCCGCCCGAACCTGTGGTGTTCAACAAGTGGACCAGCGCCATCGTGGGGCCAGATGACAACGTGGAAATTCCCCGGGGCTCGGTCAAGACCGACTGGGAGGTTGAACTGGGTGTGGTCATTGGCCAGGGTGGACGTTACATCGCGGAAGCTGAAGCGATGAGGCATGTTGCGGGTTATTGCGTGGTCAACGACGTGTCCGAACGAGAATTCCAGATCGAGCGTAGTGGAACCTGGGATAAGGGCAAAGGCTGCGATACCTTCGGGCCTCTAGGTCCGTGGTTGGTGACAGCGGACGAAGTGCCCAACCCCCAAGCCCTGCACTTGTGGCTGGAGGTGGACGGCAGGCGCTACCAGGATGGCAACACAGTCACCATGGTGTACCAGGTGCCATTTCTCATCAGCTACCTCAGTCGCTTCATGAGTCTACAAACTGGCGACGTCATTTCCACCGGCACACCACCAGGCGTGGGAATGGGCCAAAAGCCGCCGGTTTTTTTGCGCGTTGGTCAAACCATGCGTTTAGGTATTGACGGTCTGGGAACGCAGACCCAGCGCGTCGTGCAGGCTTGAGACAGCCAATCTATCATGTGCTGCCTCTCCCCAGCACTTCATAGCCCAGGTCCACGCAGGTCGGCACAACAGATTCCCCTCGCATGAGTTTGAGCAGCATGGATGCTGCTGCGTTGCCGATTTCAGAGCGAGGAGTGCGCACGGTGGTCAGCGGTGGCAGCATCTGGTCACTGCCGGTCAGGTCGTTGAACCCGGCCACCGCCACCCGCCCCGGCACCGCAATGCCCAGTCGTAGCGCCGCCAGCAAGGCCCCTTGAGCCAAGTCATCGTTGCAAAAGAAAATGGCATCCACGGGCGGTTGCTGGCCCATGATCTGCTCGAACATGCGCGCACCCAGCGAGATGGACGACGGCGCCGGATTCAGCCACTCCAGAGTCGCTTCATACCGATCGACCGCACGCAAGGCCTTGCGCCAGCCTTCTAAGCGCTGCAGTGTGCGCGGGTCCAACTGGGCGCCGGCAAATGCAATGCGCCGATAGCCCCTCTCCAGCAGGTGGCGTGTCAGCTCTTCTCCGGCATCGGTCTGAGAAAAACCCACGCTGTAGACCCCCGGCGCACCGGATGCTTCCATGAGGTGCACACAGGGCACACCACTCTGGGCAATCAGGCTGCGGGTGGCGTCGTTTCGTTCCAGCCCGGTCACCAGCAGGCCGGCAGGGCGGTGCAGCAGTTGTTCGCGCAGCAGGGTCTCTTCCTCAGCCGGGTCGTAGTGGGTCACGCCAATCAGGGTCTGGTAGCCACCCAGGCGCAAAGTGCGTTGTATCGCTTCCAAAAGATCCACAAACAGGGCATTGGACAGCATGGGAATCAGCACTGCCACATGCGAGCCCACGCCCGACGCGAGGGCCCGTGCCGCCGGGTTGGGCAGGTACCCCAGCTTGCTGACCGCCGCCTGCACCCGGGCAATCAGGTCGGGGTCTACCGCCCGTTCACCCCGCAATGCACGCGAAACCGTAATGGGGCTGACACCGGCTGCATGGGCCACATCGGCCAGGGTGATGCGGCCGGTGGCTCGGGATCTGGTTGTCGTGGATTTCATGGGATTAGGGTAACTACTGATCTTGATTCTTGCATATCCGCATAGGATAGCGCTATCCAAAGACGAATAACAGGCGGATAATCCCTAGGTCAAATATTGATCATGGCTCAATGGGATGATGGCAAGACCTGTCAATCGTCTCTTATTTGAATCGATGGGATAGCGCTATCCACAAGGTATCAGTCAACAAAATGAGCTCGATTGTGATCATGGGAGTGGCCGGTTGCGGCAAGTCGAGCCTGGGTGCCGTCGTGGCCCAGGCCACGCATTTACCCCTGGTGGAAGGCGATGACCACCACAGTGCCTCCAACCGCGAGAAGATGCAGAGCGGCACGCCCTTGACCGACGCAGACCGTGACGGCTGGCTGGCAGCGCTGTGCGAACAGCTGCGCGCCCACCCCCAGGGCGTGGTCATGACCTGCTCGGCCCTGAAGAACGCCTATCGGCACCGTTTGCGCCAGGCCGCACCGGGCCTGCGGTTTGTGTTCATGGACATTGACCGCGAACAGGCACAACGACGGGTGGAAGCGCGTGCCCATGCACACATCTTCCCCACCACACTGGTGGACAGTCAATTTGCCACGCTGGAGTCGCCCCTGGGTGAGCCGGGCGTGCTGCGGGTGGATGCCCTGGCACCATTGAACCAACTGCAAGCCGAGGTATGCCACTGGCTTGCCTACCAGGAGGCCGCATGAACCACGAATCGCAAACCGCCGCACCGACCGGAAGGTTCATCCACATCACCAATACCCTGATGGCCGTTTGCCTGGGTGTGATGGCGCTGTCTGTCTTTGTCAATGTGGTGCTGCGATACGGGTTTGGCAGTGGCGTTGCCGGCAGTGAGGAGCTTTCGCGGCTGCTGTTTGTGTGGATGGTGTTCATTGGTGCTACTGCGGCCTACCCGGCGGGCGAACACATGGCCTTTACCAGCCTGGTGGGGCTTCTTAAACAGAAGCCGGTGCCCCTGCGCCTGATGACCAGCCTGATCCGCATCGCAGTCGTTCTGGGCTGCGCCCTAGTGGGCTGGGGCGCCTGGCAGCAGGTGGTGGTGGGGCTGGATAGCAAGTCGGTTGTACTGGCTTACCCCACAGCCCTGTTGCCGCTGCCAGCCCTGCTGTGCACGGCCGCTATAGGCCTGATGGCCCTGATCGAACTGATTCAACAGACACCGCTGGATCTGGGCAGCGGCGCAGAAGTCGAGTAAAACAAGATGAGTAACGAAGGTCTGGCTTTTATCGTTTTTTCCGCCGGCATGCTGGGGCTCATGGGCATCGGCATGAACATGGCACTGGCCCTGGTGCTCACTGGCGCGGGCATGGCCTGGGTGCTGGGCTTTTGGGACACGCAGTTGCTGGCGCAAAACCTGGTGGCCGGGGTCGACAGCTTCCCGCTGCTGGCGGTGCCGTTCTTCATCC
>DAOQRI010000436.1:0-3113 GCA_035355475.1 Rhodoferax sp.
ACCGGGCAGCAGGTTCACCGCGCGAAAACGACCGTTGACCACGAACACGGCATACAGGTATTTGTGCCACTGGGGGCGATAGCGAATGGACTTGACTGCACAGTTATCCAGCCAAGGCAGGAAGAACAGAATCACGACTGCGCCACCCATAGCGACCACACCCCAGAACTTGGCGTCAATAGAAAGCATCATGGCAATGACGGCCGCCGCAGCACCGACGATGACCAATTTCACAATCGCAGGCAACTTGAACTTGGTCACACCCAGGATTGCACCACCGGCCACACACGCGATCAAAACCAGAAGCATCTCATCGGTGATGGCGCGCAGCATGGAATAGAAGGGCGTGAAATACCAGACTGGCGCGATATGCAAAGGCGTCTTCAGAGGATCAGCGGGTATGAAATTGTTGTATTCCAGGAAATAACCACCAAACTCCGGCGCGAAAAAGATCACCGCCGAAAAGACCACCAGGAACATGCAAACAGCAAATATGTCGTGCACGGTGTAATACGGGTGAAATGGAATGCCGTCGAGCGGAATGCCGGTTGGACCCTTGGTCGCTTTGATTTCAATGCCATCGGGATTGTTGGAACCGACATCGTGCAGTGCCATCAAGTGCGCCACTACAAGGCCCAGCAAAACCAGTGGAACAGCAATCACGTGGAAGCTGAAAAAGCGGTTCAGTGTTGCATCGCCAACAACATAGTCGCCACGAATCAACAATGCCAGATCCGGGCCGACAAACGGGACAGCTGCAAACAGGTTAACAATAACCTGCGCGCCCCAATAGCTCATTTGGCCCCATGGCAACAGATACCCCATAAACGCCTCGGCCATCAACGCCAGAAAAATGGCGCATCCAAATAGCCAAACCAGCTCACGTGGCTTGCGGTAGCTGCCGTACAGCAGACCACGGAACATATGGAGATAAACGACTACAAAAAATGCAGACGCACCCGTTGAGTGCATATAGCGAATCAGCCAACCCCACGGTACATCACGCATGATGTATTCCACCGAGCCAAAGGCCAGGGCCGCATCCGGCTTGTAGTGCATGACCAGAAAAATACCAGTCACGATCTGAATCACCAGAACCAGCATGGCCAGTGAACCGAATATGTACCAAAAATTGAAATTCTTGGGCGCATAGTACTCTGACATGTGCACTTTGTACATGTCGAACGCCGTGGGCAAGCGATTCTCAAACCAATTGGTCAGCTTCGCTCCCGCCGATGCGTTAGGAGAAATTTCCTTGAAATCAGCCATGTTCTTGTTCCTCAGGCTTTCTTGTCTTCGCCAATCAGCAGCTTGCTGTCGGACAGATACATATGGGGTGGCACCTCGAGGTTGTCGGGAGCAGGCTTGTTCTTAAAGACACGCCCCGCAAAGTCAAACGTCGACCCGTGGCATGGGCACAGAAACCCCCCCTGCCAATCATCAGGCAAAGACGGTTGAGGGCCGGGCTGAAACTTGTCGGAGGGAGAGCAACCAAGGTGCGTACAAATACCCACGCCGACAAAGACTTCAGGCTTAATGGAACGCCCCTCATTGCGCGCATAGGCGGGCGTGAACTCGTCTGGCTTGCGCTTGGAGTCGGGATCCGCCAGCTGACCAGTTACTTTGGACAGGCTTGCAAGTTGCTCTGGGGTGCGGCGCACAATCCACACAGGCTTGCCGCGCCACTCAACGGTCATCTTTTCACCGGGCTTGAGACCTGCGATATCCACCTCGACCGCCGCACCAGCGGCTTTGGCCCGCTCTGACGGTTGAAATGTGCTGACAAAAGGGACTGCAGCGGCACCAACGCCAACGGCACCGGCACAACTTGACGCAATCAACCAGGTTCGCTTGCTGGCGTCGATTTTTTGGGTATCGACAAGGGTTTCACTCATGAGAATCCTCAATGAACATGACTACTAAACTAGAGGGTAACCACGGATTGTAGCTGACACACATCAATTTAACTTCCGCACGCCAAACCCGTTCGAGACGATGGACAGGTCAGTTTTGGCGGCATACTCGCAGTCTTTATCACTGAGGAGACGATTAAATGGGGATGGTTCAAGAATTCAAGGATTTCGCGATCAAAGGCAATGTCATCGACCTGGCCGTGGGTGTGATCATTGGTGGCGCCTTTGGAAAGATTGTGGACTCAGTCGTATCGGACCTGATCATGCCCATCGTCGGCGCGGCCTTTGGGAAGCTGGACTTTTCCAACCTGTTCGTGGTGTTGGGGAGCATTCCTCCAGGAACTGCATCCACCCTGGACGCTTTGAAGAAGGCGGGCGTTCCGGTCTTTGCCTACGGAAGTTTCATTACGGTGGCCGTCAATTTCGCCATCCTCGCTGCGATCATTTTCCTTATGGTGAAGCAAATCAACCGGATGAAGCGTGAAGCTCCAGTCGTCGAAGCTGCACCAGAGGTCATCGCAACACCGGAAGATGTGATTCTTCTTCGAGAAATCCGGGACAGCCTGAAAAAGTAAGCTGACGGTAACGAAAAGCCGCCCTTATGCGCCCGTGTGGCTCAAGCGCCGCGCCATGCGCACCGCGGCAATCAGACTCGACGCATCGGCACGCCCACTGCCTGCAATATCAAATGCAGTGCCGTGGTCCGGGCTGGTGCGCACCAGCGGCAGACCCAGGGTGACATTGACACCCTGCTCGACGCCCATGTATTTCACCGGGATTAGCCCCTGATCATGGTACATAGCGATCACCGCGTCGAATTCGTCTGAATCGCCGGCATGGCGTCTGGCTCGCATAAACACGGTATCCGGCGCCCACGGTCCGCTAACCAGAGCCCCTCGTTCGCTCGCGGCGCCAATGGCTGGTTGGATCACATCGATTTCCTCACGCCCAAACAAACCGCCTTCACCCGCGTGTGGATTCAACCCTGCTACCGCAAGTCGCGGTGCTCGCCCGAGAAGTTGAGTCAACGCCTGATGCGCGATCAGCACCGTCTGTAACACATTGTCGAATGTCACGGCTGCAATGGCTTCGCGTAACGAAACATGGATGCTGACCAACACCGTGCGCAATTCGTCGTTGGCCAGCATCATGCGTACCGGAACTTCCGTTACCGGTTTACCCAAGAATAGTGCCGCCCTG
>DAOQRI010000437.1:0-3110 GCA_035355475.1 Rhodoferax sp.
CTTGCCAAAGAAATTGCGCGATGGGTTGATCGTTTCAAAGTTGGACACCAGGTGTGCGCCATCGAATTTGCCCGCACCCAGGTCCGACATCATCAGGGCCGGAACCACACCGCCCAGCAGGCCGCCGTTGTAGCGCATCGGGTTGCTGCCGACCTGGCCGGCCCAGGTGGCAACCGGTGCCCCATTGATGACCAGTGGCCCGGTCAGGTCGGGGTGGGTGGCCGACAGAAGCAGCGTGGCCCAGCCGCCTTGGCAGTTGCCCACCACGACGGCTTTGCGAGCCTTGGGGTGCCTGCGTGCAATCTCGCGCAGGAAATCGGCCTCGGCCAGCGTGACGTCGGCCAGTGTCTGGCCCGGCTCGGGGTGCTGGCGAAAGACCACAAAGTACACCGGATGCCCGGCGCGCAGTGCCACGCCGACCTGGCTGTCGTCCTTGAAACCCCCGATACCCGCACCGTGCCCCGCCCGCGGGTCAATGATCATGTAGGGGCGCTTGGCGTCCACCACGGTGACACCCTTGGGAGGAATGATGCGAAGCAGCTGGTAGTTGACTGGACGCGGCAGGCTGCGCCCGTCGAGCACTACGTCATATTCATAGTCCAGTACCGGTGGGGTACCGGCTTCTTCATGGGCGCGGTCGGTGTTGCCGCGCGCACGCAGTGCATCCAGGGTGAGCCAAGTGCGCTGGGTTCTGTCCACCAGGTACTCCATCCAGGCGTCCAGTGCATGGCCCGACGCGGAGGTTTGCGCCATGGCGTTCTGAAAATCGGTCAGCTTCTGGGCAACGGCTAGTGCTCCCTGGTGCTGGTCGCCGGATATCTGGGCGTGGTGGCGGCTGACGCTGGACAGCAGGCGGTCAAATTGCGCTGACTCGGCGTCTACTTCCTCACGGACTTTGGTTTCCGTGCCCTTGCGGCTTTTTGATGGGTCCATACAGCCTCCCGCGAAAATGAATGAGCCTATTTTTCACCGAAAGCAGGTGGTATTGGATCTAACCGCGCTTCGTTTGACTATGGTCAAGCTCAATGCGTTGCGCTACCGGCCTCCTGGCGGTGCACCCACGCCAAAAACGCGCACAGCGCAACACCTGCTGCAATCAAACCTGCGGTGCTCATGGCCCAGTAGCCCTGAGCACCTCGCAAAGCGGATGGCGCCCAGTCACTGTTGGTCACCCAGTAGCCGCCCGCCAGACCAACGCCCCACAACGAAGTGACATAAAACACCAGCGGCATCAGCGTGACATGGTGGGAGCGCAACACAAAATTGGCCATGGTCTGGGCGGCATCCGCCACATGGAACCACCACACCCACACCAGCAAGGGGAGCGCGGCGGCGATGATGGTCGGGTTGTCGGTGTAGATGTGCAGTACCGGCTCGCGTGCAAAGTACACCATTGCGCCCAGCACGGCCGCGATGCCAACGCCGATTTCCACGCCGTGCCAGCCCAGGCGGCGCGCCTCTCCCAGATCATGGGCACCCACCCGCTGGGCTACGAGCGTGGCAGCGCCGTTGGCCAGCGCCAGGGGCACCATGAACATCATGGAAACCAGGTTGGCCGCCAGCTGGTGGCCGGCTACCGCATCGTTGCTTTGCCGTGAAATCAGAAAGGCCATGAAGCTGAAGCCGGTCACCTCGATCATGATGGCCGCACCCATGGGCACGCCCAGGCGCAACTGGGCCAGCATGGCCGCGCGCTGGGGGCGGCGCAGACCCGGCTGGTGCAGGCCAAATTGGGCGTAAAACGGGTCGTGTCGCACAACCCACCACGCGATCAGCGCCTGTGTCCACATGACGATGGCGGTGGCCACACCACAACCCACTACGCCCATGGGCTGCACCCGCCACGGAGCCATGTCGCCGGGCAGGGGCAGGGTCCAGCCGTAGATGAACAGGGCGCTTAACGGGATTTTGAGTAGCAAGCCGGTGATTTGTATCGCCATCACCGCCTTGGGTCGGGAAACAGCCGTGTTGAAGCCGCGATAGACCGTAAACAGCATGGCCGCTGGCAAGGAGAAGGCCAGGGCACTGAGGTAGCCGCGGACCTTGACGGAAATGTCGGGCCCGGTCTTCGCCAGTTCCAAAAATGGGCCAGGAAGCAAGAGTAGCGTGCTGCCCAGTACCGCCAGACCCAGCGCTAGCCAGATGGCCTGGTGCGCCTGCTCGCCCGCCGCATGCAGTTTGCCCGCACCAAACAATTGCCCGGCCAGGGGGCTGATGGCCAGCACGATGCCCATGAAGCCAATAAAGATGGTGATGTACACCGCCATGCCGATGGACAGGGCGGCCAGGTCGCTGGCGGCAAAGCGGGCCACCAGAATCGTATCTACCGTACTGAAGCCCAGCACAGCGAGTTGACCGATCAGCACCGGCCAGGCCATGGGCAGGATGCGCAGGAAACTGTCCTTTAGCGAGGCCAGATAGCTGGTGTGGGCGCCGGTGCGTTGGGGGGTGGGGTTTGTCGGTGGAATCATCGACGCTCCAGTATCGCTTAAAGCGGGTTTTTGCTTAAGATGCAAGCATTGAAACGTCAACCGGATTGGAGCCAATATGCTGAAGAAAGTGTCCATGGGCCTCATGGTCGCAGTCATTGTGTTGCTGGTGTTTGCCACCCTGCAGCCCGACAGTTTTCGGGTGGAACGCAGCATTGCCGTCAAGGCTGAGCCCGCCAAAGTATTTGCCCTGCTGAACGACTTTCATGCCTTTGGTTCCTGGTCGCCCTGGGAAAAGCTGGACCCGAATATGAAGACCACATACAGCGGTGCTCCGAGTGGACCGGGGGCTGTTTACACCTGGGACGGCAACGATGATGTGGGTGCAGGCCGGATGGAAATATTGAAGTCCGAACCCGACACCCGGGTCGTCGTCAAACTGGATTTCTTGAAACCCATAGAGGGGCACAACACATCCGAATACACGCTGGTCAGTTCGGCTGGAACAACCACGGTGACATGGGCCATGTATGGACCCAGCCCCTATGTGTCAAAGCTCATGGGCATTTTTGTCAGCATGGACCGCATGATCGGCAAGGACTTTGAGCGGGGTCTGTCTAATCTCAAGGCACAGGCAGAGAAATAGGCGGCAGCCTTCCCCGTTACGATATCCCCTGTTTG
>DAOQRI010000438.1:0-3105 GCA_035355475.1 Rhodoferax sp.
GTTCTGGTCGACTGATAATGAAATCCGTTTGTGGCGCGACTATGGCGTCTTTCTTTTACTAACTATGGATAAGGGGGCTACCTTGATTCCCAACACCCTGAAGCTGATGGCACTTGGAGCTGGCGCATTGCTGCTGGCTGGCTGCGCCTCGTCGCCTATTCCGGTCTCTGCAAACTTCCCCATTACCGTGGAACCCAAAGTCCGGTCTGCCGGGCATTGGGGCCAGTTGTCCAACGATGTGGTGAAACAAACACTGGAGTCACTGGGCAAAGCGGGTGTTTCGGGCAATTTGTATGTAGCGTTGCCCGCCAACCCAACCGCATTTGACAAGGCTTTCCAGCAGTTCCTGATTACGGACCTGGTCAAGGCGGGTCGCGTGGTTCAGCAAGGCCCCGAGCAGGCACTTGAAGTGAGCTACCAGACCCAGGTCGTTCGTCACAACAGCCCACGCCCCAATTTCCTGCCTGGGCGCTTCACCATGATTACGACGGGCCTGTACGCAGCCTACGGGTTGAGCATTAACCCCAACGTGGGCGACAAAATGGCCGGCGGCCTTGCTGCAGCCATGGGTGCCGACTACATTGCCAGCGAAAGCTCCGGTGGTCCCACCGCTACCGAACTGATTCTGACCACCACCATCGCCTCCGGTGGCCGCTATCTGGTTCGCAAGACCGATGTGTATTACGTTGAGGAAGCGGATGCAACCTTGATGCAGTACAAAGCTCCCCAAGTCATGAAGGTGGTTGGCCCATGAACTCCAAACTGATCCTTTCCCTTGCCGCTGCTGCGGCCTTGCTGGCAGGTTGCGGTGCACCGTCTGGCGTTCGTACCGATCCGACCTATGAGGAAGCCGCTGGCAGCAAGTTTGTGGCCCTCAACAAGGACGCCATCACCAAGCTGGTCGCTGAATTTGACCGTGGCCCTACCGGTGACATGCCCGTTCTCGTGGCAACCGTCGTCAATGTGAACGACATGCGCCGCTCGGCTCCACTGGGCCGCACACTGTCGGAACAATATGCCTCCCAGCTGGCAACAGCAGGCTTCAATGTCAAGGAAATGAAGCTGCGCGGGGATGTGTTCATCCGTGAAGAAACCGGTGAATTGCTGCTTTCCCGCGAGATCAAGGACATTGCCCGTAGCCACAACGCCAATATGGTGCTGGTTGGCACGTACTCGGCCGCTGCCAACTTCACCTACGTCAGCCTGAAGTTTGTACGCACCGAAGACAGCCGCATCATCCGCGCCTATGACTACGCCCTGCCCAACGACAAGGACGTAACCCGGTTGTTGCAGGTCACACCGGCCAACGCACGCTGAGCCAGGCGAATCAAGCTAGCCAAAAGCCCGGTTCTGACCGGGCTTTTTTTTCGCCTGCGTGAATGCGGTGTCAGGGCACCGGCGTCAGCTTGGCCACACTGAGCGCCAGCCATTTGGTGCCATGGCGCGGGAAGTTGATCTGGGCGCGGGCATCGTCGCCAGCGCCTTCCAGCGTCAACACCGTACCTTCGCCAAACTTGGCGTGAAACACCAGCATGCCCAGGCGAAGGCCGTGTTGCGACTCGTCCTTTCTGGGAATGGATTGACCGAAAGAGGCCACAGCCCTCGTCGAATCTGCATAGCCAGCTCCTGAATGCGTAGCAGAGTCGGCATTCCAGCCCCGGTTGAAGTTCTGGTGCTTGGGCGTCAGCCACTTCAGGCAAGCCTCGGGCAGCTCCTCAAAGAAGCGGCTTTTGAGGTTAAAGCGCGTCTGCCCGTGCAGCATGCGCGACTGCGAGTGGCTCAAGTACAGGCGCTTGCGGGCGCGGGTGATGGCCACATACATCAGGCGGCGCTCTTCTTCCAGGCCGTCGTGGTCGTTCATGGAGTTTTCATGCGGGAACAAGCCCTCTTCCATGCCCGTAATGAAGACTGCATCAAACTCCAATCCCTTGCTGGAGTGCACTGTCATCAGCTGGATGGCATCCTGGCCCGCCTCGGCCATATTGTCACCCGCCTCCAGTGCAGCGTGGGTCAGAAAGGCCACCAGTGGCGATAGTGTTTCGCCCGTTTCAGTGATTGCTTCGCCGATCACATCACCCGGTAGCGTCGGCGCTGCGGCATCGGGGTTCAGCCCCTGGCTTGTCGGGCTCTGGCCCGCACCGGCCACCAGCATGGCCGCCGCGTCGCGGCCAAAGCCTTCCTGCATGACAAAGCTCTCGGCCGCATTGACCAGTTCGTCCAGATTCTCCAGCCGGTCGGCACCTTCACGGTCAACTTTGTAGTGGTCGATCAGGCCGCTGTGGTCCAGCATCAGCGCAATGATGTCGCGCAGATTCATGCCAACGGTCTGCTCGCGCATCACGTCCATCTTGGCCACAAACCCGGCAATGGCTGCACCGGCCCGCCCGGTCAAAGCACTCACCGCATCGTGCAGTGAGCAACCGTTGGCGCGGGCCATATCCTGCAGCTGCTCCAGGCTGCGCGCGCCGATACCGCGCGCCGGAAAATTCACGACCCGCATGAAGCTGGTGTCGTCGTTGGGGTTCTCCAACAGACGCAGGTAAGCCAGTGCGTGCTTGATTTCAGCCCGCTCAAAAAAGCGCAATCCACCATAGACGCGATAGGGCATGGCCGCATTGAACAGCGCGGTTTCAATCACCCGGCTTTGCGCATTGCTGCGGTAGAGCACAGCAATTTCCTTGCGCGCGAAACCGGCCTCCGTGCCGTTGTCGCGCACCAGGTTTTTCATCTCTTCCACCATCCACTGTGCCTCGGCAAAGTCGGTCGGCGCCTCAAACACGCGCACCGGCTCACCCGCGCCCTGCTCGGTGCGAAGGTTCTTGCCCAGGCGTTTGCTGTTGTGGCTGATCAGCGCGTTGGCCGAGTCCAGGATGTTGCTGTAACTTCGGTAGTTCTGCTCCAGCTTGATCTGGTGCTGTACATCAAACTCACGCACAAAGTCGGCCATATTGCCGACGCGCGCACCGCGAAACGCATAGATGCTCTGGTCATCATCGCCCACAGCCATGACGGCTCCGCCAGGGGTGTCCGGGCTGGCATCCGCGCCCTGCCCGGCCAGCATCTTGATCCACGCGTACTGCAACTTGTTGGTGTCCTGAAACTCGT
>DAOQRI010000439.1:0-3104 GCA_035355475.1 Rhodoferax sp.
GGAAGCCAGGTTCTCCACCGGGTGTTGGCGATCGCCGTAGGTGGATTCAATCAATACCGTGTCAGCGGCTGGAGGCTTTTGGGGTGGGAACATGATGGAGTCGTCAGGTCGACCCAGATCGCCTGAAAACAGAATGCGCTTGCCCGCCACTTCCAGCAGTACGCTGGACGCTCCCAGAATGTGACCTGCGCCGCTCAGGGTGATACGCCATCCCGGTATGGGCTGAAAGGTGACACCCATGTGCACAGCCTTGATGCGCGAGAGACAGTCCAGCGCGTCCTGGCGGCTGTACAGGGGCAGGGCAGGTGCGTGCTTGGACAGACCGTGGCGGTTGGCAAAGGCAGCGTCTTCTTCCTGAATGTGGCCACTGTCGGGCAGCAGAATTTTGCACAACGCTTGGGTGCCCGCCGACGCGTAAACTGGCCCAGTAAAACCCTCTTTGATCAACAGCGGAAGGTAGCCGCTGTGGTCCAGGTGGGCATGTGTCAGGACCACGGCGTCCACCGCATCGGGGGCGACAGGCAGGGGCGTCCAGTTGCGTAGGCGCAGTTGCTTGTAACCCTGGAACAGCCCGCAGTCGATCAACAGGCTGTGGCCGTCATGGCGCACCAGATATTTGGAGCCGGTGACGGTATTGGCACCGCCCAGAAATGTGATGTTGACGCCCATGGCTTGACTCCTGGAAATAAAAATGCCGCCAGATCCTTTATAGACCGGGCGGCATGGTTTGGCAGCAACTATGCGCTAAGTTTGATGCGAATCAACCTTCATCAACTGAAGAAGCTTTTCAGTCTGTCGGTCCAGCTGTCACCCGACGGGGAGTGCTTGTTGCCGCCTTTTTTCAGGGACTCGTCCAGCTCGCGCAGCAATCGGCGCTGGTGCTCGCTGAGCTTGACCGGCGTTTCCACCGCGATGTGGCAGTACAGGTCGCCCGGGTAGCTGGCGCGCACGCCCTTGATGCCCTTGCCGCGCAGGCGGAACTGCTTGCCGGTCTGCGTGCCCTCTGGGATATCAATAGCCGCTTTGCCTGCCAGCGTGGGCACGTCAATCTCTCCCCCGAGTGCCGCCGTTGCCATACTGATGGGGACCGAGCAGTGCAGGTCGTCGCCATCGCGTTCAAAGATGTCGTGCTTCTTGAGGCGAATTTCAATGTACAGGTCGCCTGCAGGCCCGCCGTTGGTGCCCGGCTCACCGTTACCGGTGCTGCGGATGCGCATGCCGCCGTCGATACCGGCTGGGATTTTGACTTCCAGGGTCTTTTGCTTCTTGACCTTACCCTGGCCATGACAGGCGATGCAGGGCTCAGGAATGACCTTGCCCGTACCCCGGCAGGTGGGGCAGGTTTGCTGCACGCTGAAGAAGCCCTGGCGCATCTGCACCGAGCCTGAGCCGCTACAGGTACCACAGGTCTTGACCTGGGTTCCCGGCTTGGCGCCACTGCCTTTGCAGACCTCGCACGCGTCCCAGCTGGGGATGCGGATTTGTGCGTCTTTGCCGCGTGCCGCTTCTTCCAGCGTCACTTCCATGGCGTAGCTGAGGTCGCTGCCACGGAACACCTGGCGCCCGCCGCCGCCGGGGCGACCCCGTTGCTGGCCAAACATGTCACCAAAGATGTCGCCAAAGGCTTCTGCAAACCCGCCGTAGCCTTCACCACCGGGGACCCGCATGTTGGGGTCCACACCAGCGTGGCCATGCTGGTCATAGGCCGCGCGCTTTTGCGGGTCCGACAGCATTTCATAGGCTTCTTTGGCTTCCTTGAATTTTTCCTCGGCCACTTTTCCCGAGTCGCCCTGGTTGCGGTCAGGGTGGTGCTTCATCGCCAGTTTGCGATAAGACTTCTTGATGTCTTCGTCAGAGGCGTTCTTAGGAACACCCAGGATTTCGTAAAAGTCTCTTTTAGCCATGGTTGCCAGACAGTGTTGGTCTCTAAATGATTGCGCAAACTTGATGCAAAACGCCGCGCCGATGATTCTTGACGAATCTTTCGGGCGCGGCGCGCCAAATCAGCACGCTAAGCGTGTTGTGTTCAGCCCTTTTTGACTTCCTTGACTTCGGCGTCCACAACATTGTCGTCTGCGGCGTGGTTTGTTGAACCGCTGCCCGCAGCTTGTGGCTGCTCGCCGTCTGCAGGTTGTGCTCCACCTTCAGCGGCTTGCTTGGCCTGCATATCGGCGTACATTTTTTCGCCCAACTTCTGGCTGACGGTCATCAAAGCGGTGTTCTTCTCGTCAATCGCGGCTTTGTCATCACCTTTGATGGCTTCTTCCAGGTCCTTGATGGCTGCTTCGATCTTCTCTTTTTCGCCAGCGTCGATCTTGTCACCGTACTCGGTCAGACTCTTCTTCACACTGTGAATACTAGAGTCAGCCTGGTTCTTGGTTTGCACCAATTCAACCTTCTTCTTGTCGTCAGCGGCATTGAGTTCGGCGTCCTTCACCATCTGTTGGATCTCGGACTCGGACAAACCAGAGTTGGCCTTGATAGTGATCTTGTTTTCCTTGCCGGTACCCTTGTCCTTGGCACCGACGTGCAGAATGCCGTTGGCGTCAATGTCAAAAGACACTTCAATTTGCGGTGTGCCACGGGCCGATGGCGGAATGCCTTCGAGGTTGAACTCGCCCAGCATCTTGTTGCCCACAGCAATTTCACGCTCACCCTGGAACACCTTGATCGTTACGGCAGGCTGGTTGTCTTCAGCTGTCGAGAAGGTCTGTGCGAACTTGGTCGGGATGGTGGTGTTCTTGGTGATCATTTTGGTCATCACACCACCCATGGTCTCAATGCCCAGCGAAAGTGGCGTCACATCGAGCAGCAACACGTCTTTGCGGTCACCCGACAAAACCTGGCCCTGAATGGCAGCGCCAACCGCCACGGCTTCGTCAGGGTTCACGTCTTTGCGTGGCTCTTTGCCGAACAGTTCCTTGACCTTTTCCTGCACCTTGGGCATACGGGTCATACCGCCGACCAGAATCACGTCATGGATGTCGGAGACTTTGACGCCAGCGTCCTTGATCGCGGTGCGGCAGGGCGCAATGGTGCGTTCGATCAATTCTTCGACCAGGCTTTCCAGCTTGGCGCGGGTCAGCTTGATGTTCAAGTGCTTG
>DAOQRI010000440.1:0-3094 GCA_035355475.1 Rhodoferax sp.
ATCCTTCGCGGCTTGGTACACACCCATGCCGGTGCCACCTGCGGCAGCAAACACCACATCCGCGCCCTTGGCAAACTGCGCGCGCGCCAACTCACCGCCACGGGCAGGGTCACTCCAGGCAGCGCCAGTGGTGCCAGTCATGTTGGCAAATACCTCGGCTTTGGGGTTGGCGAACTTGGCGCCCTGCTCGTAGCCGCACTGAAACTTGCGGATCAGGGGAATGTCCATACCGCCCACAAAGCCAACCTTGCCAGTTTTGCTGGCCATGGCTGCCATGGCGCCCACCAGGAAGCTGCCCTCGTGTTCCTTGAACACGACTGACTGCACATTAGGTTGGTTCACCACCATGTCAATGATGGCAAATTGCAGCTTGGGAAACTCCTTGGCAATCTTTTCAATACTCGATGCCTGGCCAAAACCGATGCCGATGATGGGACTGGCACCGCGCTCGGCCATCCGGCGAATCGCCTGCTCGCGCTGCGACTCGTTAGAAATTTCAAATTCAAGATAGGGTTTGCCAGTCTCCTTCTTCCACATTTCCATGCCACGGTAAGCCGCCTCGTTGAAGGACTTGTCGAACTTGCCCCCCATGTCAAATACCACGGCCGGCTCAGCCGCCGCCTGAAAACCAGAGGCCAATGCCGCGCACAGCAAACCCATACGCGTGATGTTCTTGAAATTCATATCAAACCCTTATTCATTGCCACACCGAAAAGCACTGTAGCGTATCGACACCGAAAATCCCCGCCATCAGGGTGATTCCCTAGCTGGAAAGACGTGGAAGACAGCATTTTCCACTACACAATGGACGCCCGATGCAAACCGATACACAAACCGATATACGGAGAACTTCATGATACTGGTAGCTGGCTCCGCCAATCTGGACTTTGTGGTCCGCGCCCACCACATTCCTGGCCCGGGTGAAACGGTATTGGGCCGCGCGTTTGAAACCTTCCCCGGCGGCAAGGGTGCCAACCAGTCCGTTGCCTGCTCCCGTGCTGGTGGCGCAGACACCCGCTTCCTGGCCGCCATGGGACAAGATGCCTTTGCCAGCCCCATAGAAGACTCTCTGCGGCAGGCCGGTGTAGAACTGGCCATCATTCGGGTGCCCGACCATCCCACCGGAACCGCCTTCATTTGCGTCTCGGACGATGCCGAGAACGCCATCACCGTCGCGCCCGGCGCTAACCTGTGTCTGGAACCTGCGCATCTCGGCGAATTGGGCGGCGTTAGCCACTTGCTCATGCAACTGGAAATATCCCTTCCAACGGTCACCGCCTTTGCCACCGCAGCCCGCAAGCAAGGGGTTACCGTGGTGCTCAATGCAGCCCCCATGCAAGCGTTGCCAAGCCGGCTACTGGATCAGATGGATGTGTTGGTGGTCAATGAAGGCGAACTCGCAGCGCTGTCCGGCAGGCAAGCCAGCGTCGCGGAAAGCCTGGAACGTATTGCGGTACCCACGGTTGTGGTGACACTGGGTGCACGCGGATGTTGCGTGCGCCACCAGGGCGAGTTCTTGCTGCAACCGGGCTATTGCGTGACGCCGGTGGACACCACCGCCGCCGGAGACACGTTTTGCGGTGCTCTGGTCGCCGCGCTCAGTCAAGGCTCAGACATGCCGCAAGCCATGCGGCTGGCCAGTGCAGCTGGTGCCCTTGCATGCACCCGCATGGGGGCACAATCCAGCATCCCGCAGGCGTCTGAAGTCCTCGCCTTTCTGGCGCAACAACCGCAAGCCAATGCAGCATCCGTCGATACCCTGCGAACCTATTGTGGCTTGACCCATTCTTGATCTATCTCTGATGAACCAGATTTCTCCGCGCAAAGTCATTTATGACACTGACCCCGGTGTTGACGACGCCATTGCCCTCTATTTCGCGCTCGCCCACCCCGGAATCGATGTCATTGGCATCACCACCACGTTTGGCAACGTGTCCGTGGCACAGGCCGCGACCAATGCGCTGTATCTGACAGCCATTGCCAATCGCAACATTCCGGTGACGCAAGGCGTGGCGACCCCCTGGGTCAAGCCCGGTGAGGCGCCACCCGATTTCATCCATGGCGCGGATGGATTGGGCAATCTGAGCAGTCGCGTGCCCACCTCCAGCCGCTTGGACCCGCGCGCATCGGCCCAGTTCATCGTCGACATGGCCCGGGCGCAGCCTGGCGAAATCACCCTGGTAGCGGTTGGGCCCCTTGGTAATCTGAGTCTGGCGTTGAAACTGGCGCCCGAACTTCCCAGTTTGCTGCGTGAAGTCATCATCATGGGTGGCACGGTGGACGAGCCGGGCAATGTGTCGCCTGTCGCTGAGGCCAATATTTGGAATGACCCGCAAGCAGCTGACCACGTCTTCACGGCGCCCTGGAAACTGACCATGGTCGGGCTCGACGTTACCCACCTTGTGGTGGCCGAGCTGGCCGTGTTCAAAAAAATTGCCGATCACCACCGCCATGTTGCGACCGACACCCTGCACCATGCCGTGGCCTTTTACGCCACGTTTTACAGCGGCTTGCACAAACATCTGGCGCTCAACCCCGGCTGCTTTGCGCACGACCTGCTGGCCTTCATTTACCTGGTGCAGCCGCAGCTGTTCGGCCTAGAGAGTGGCAGCATTCGCGTAGCCACCGAAGGCCTGGCGCAGGGGCAGACCATGCTCAACCGCAGGAACTACATTGACTACCCGCAGGCTGGTTGGGGCCGGCATTTGCCCCTGACCGATGTGTGCATGACGGTGGACGCACCAGCCTGTACCGCCCTGTTTGAAGAAATATTGATGTCCGACTGGCTGAACCCGTGAGAGGCTGACCATGCACCTGCCCGTAGTTGATTTTCAAAGCCCCACCGCTGCTGCAGACTTTTGCCACAGCCTGCACGAGACCGGCTTTGGCGTACTGCGCAACCATCCGCTGCAGCAGGCCATGGTGGAAGGTATTTATGCCGAATGGCTGGCCTTTTTTCAAACAGACGCCAAGCACGCCTACGCCCATGACTTGGCCAAGCATGACGGGTATTTTTCACCCGCCGTGTCTGAAATCGCCAAGAACCACACCCAGCGCGACATCAAGGAGTTTTTCCATATCTACCCCTGGGGCC
>DAOQRI010000441.1:0-3082 GCA_035355475.1 Rhodoferax sp.
AGCGGTCACACAGTGGTCCCGTCAGGCTTGGATGTCCCAACGACGCTCACCTGCCCGTGTTATTTTTTCAGGTGAGTCGCATGTCCCCTTCCTCTGCTATTTCTGTTTCTGTTGCACCGATGTTGCTGTCCGGGCTGGAGCCGGTGACCATTGGCGAGCCGCAAGCTGGCGCCGCTCCCCGCGCCAATTTCGTCAACATCGGTGAGCGCACCAATGTGACCGGCTCCAAGGCCTTCGCCCGCATGATTTTGAATGGTGACTTTGAGCAGGCCCTGGCCGTCGCGCGCCAGCAGGTGGAAAACGGCGCACAGGTCATCGACATCAACATGGATGAGGCCATGCTCGACAGCCAGGATGCCATGGTGCGCTTCCTGAACCTGATCGCGTCCGAACCTGACATTTCCCGCGTGCCGGTGATGATCGATTCCAGCAAATGGAGCGTGATCGAGGCTGGCCTGCGTTGCGTGCAGGGAAAGGGAATCGTCAACTCCATCAGCATGAAGGAAGGCGTAGCCGAATTCAAGCGCCAGGCCAAGCTGGTGCGCCGCTACGGTGCCGCCGCCGTGGTCATGGCCTTCGATGAACAGGGACAGGCTGACACCTACCAGCGCAAGATAGAAATCTGCGAGCGCGCCTACCGCATTCTGGTCGATGAAGTGGGCTTCCCGCCCGAAGACATCATCTTCGACCCCAACATTTTCGCCATTGCCACCGGCATCGATGAGCACAACAACTACGCGGTGGACTTCATCGAAGCCACGCGCTGGATCAAGCAGAACCTGCCTGGCGCCAAGGTGTCGGGTGGCGTGTCAAACGTGAGCTTCTCCTTCCGAGGAAACGACCCGGTGCGTGAGGCCATCCACACCGTCTTTTTGTACCACGCCATCCAGGCAGGTATGGACATGGGCATCGTCAACGCCGGCATGGTGGGCGTGTATGACGACCTGGAGCCGGGCTTGCGTGAGCGCGTGGAAGACGTGGTGCTGAATCGCCGCATGGATGCGGGTGAGCGCCTGGTCGAGATCGCCGAAACCGCCAAGAGTGGAGCCAAGGACGAAAGCAAAAAACTGGAGTGGCGTGGCACGCCGGATGCACCCGTGTCCGTGGGCCAGCGGCTCAGCCATGCCATGGTGCACGGCATCACTGACTTCATCACCCAAGACACCGAAGAAGCCTACCGCGCCATCCTGGCCACGGGCGGGCGTCCGCTCCATGTCATCGAAGGCCCGCTGATGGATGGCATGAACATCGTCGGCGACCTGTTTGGCCAGGGCAAGATGTTCCTGCCGCAGGTGGTCAAGAGCGCGCGCGTGATGAAACAGGCCGTGGCCCACCTGATTCCCTATATTGAAGAAGAAAAACGCCTGGACGAAGCAGCGGGCCGTGATGTCAAGAGCAAGGGCAAGATCGTGATCGCCACCGTCAAGGGCGACGTGCACGACATCGGCAAGAACATCGTCACCGTGGTTTTGCAATGCAACAACTTTGATGTGGTGAACATGGGCGTGATGGTGCCGGCCCACGAAGTGCTGGCCCGCGCCAAGGCCGAGGGTGCCGACATCATTGGGCTGTCGGGCCTGATCACACCCAGTCTGGAAGAAATGCAGTACGTGGCCGGTGAGATGCAGAAGGACGACTACTTCCGCGAGAAGAAAATACCGTTGCTCATCGGCGGCGCCACTACCAGCCGCGTGCACACCGCTGTGCGCATTGCCCCGCATTACGAAGGCCCGGTTGCCTACGTGCCCGATGCATCCCGCAGTGTGGGCGTGGCGCAAAGCCTGCTGGGCGATGGTGCGGCCCAGTTCATAGCCGAGCTTAACCAGGACTACGACAAGGTGCGCCACCAGCACGCCAACAAGAAACAAACGCCCATGTGGAGTCTGGAGCGGGCCCGTGCCAACAAGACCGTGGTGGACTGGAGCGCGTACCAGCCCACTAGCCCGAAATTCATTGGCCGGCGCGTGTTCAAAAATTTTGATCTGGGCGAACTGGCCCCGTTCATCGACTGGGCCCCGTTCTTCCAGACCTGGGATTTGGCAGGTCCTTACCCGGCCATCCTCGATGATGACGTGGTGGGCGTTGAGGCGCGACGCGTTTTTGCGGATGGCCAAGCGATGCTCAAGAAGATTGTGGAGGGCCGCTGGCTCACTGCCAACGCGGTTGTCGGGCTGTACCCGGCCAACAGCGTGGACGATGACGACATCGCCTTCTACACCGACGAGACCCGCACCACGCGGGCGCTAACCTGGTACGGCCTGCGCCAGCAGACTGAGAAGCATGTAGTGGACGGCGTGCAAATGCCCAGCCGCTGCTTGGCGGATTTTGTGGCGCCCAAGAGCGCCACCAGAAACGCTATTACTCTAGGAGCATCTCATGTAGATTCTGCAGGGGCTAGAGGCCAAAATGACCATGAAATCTTGGACTATGCCGGGCTGTTTGCCGTGACGGCCGGTATCGGCGCGGACAAGCGCGCGGAAGCCTTTGAGGCGGCCCACGATGACTATTCGTCCATCCTGCTCAAATCTCTGGCCGACCGCCTGGCCGAAGCCTTCGCTGAATGCCTCCATAAAAAGGTGCGTACCGACCTGTGGGGCTATGCGGCCACCGAGTCGCTGGGTGCGGCCGATTTGATTGCTGAAAAATACCAGGGCATACGCCCGGCACCTGGCTACCCGGCCTGCCCGGACCACAGCGCCAAGCGCGACCTGTTTGCCCTGTTGCAATGTGACGAAATCGGCATGGGTCTTACAGAAAGCCTGGCCATGACGCCTGCCGCCAGCGTCTGCGGTTTCTACATCGCCCAACAGGCCAGCACTTACTTCAGCGTGGGCAAGATCGGTGACGACCAGGTGCAGGACCTGGCACGCCGCCGCGGGGTGCCGGTGAACGAGTTGACGCGTCTATTGGGGTCGAATCTGTAAGACTGCGGGGCACCCGGTTTACCGGCCGTTACAAATCGGCGGCCGGTTTGGGTGCTGCGTTGTGCGCGCAGGCCTGACACCGCGCGTTGAAGGGGTTCAACACGAAAGACCCCAACCATGTCGACGATTCCGCAGTATTCATCCGGCAAAGCCCAAAC
>DAOQRI010000442.1:0-3070 GCA_035355475.1 Rhodoferax sp.
TGCTACCGGTGCTGGTGCACGGTGACGCCGCCTTTGGTGGCCAAGGCGTTAACCAGGAGACCCTGTGTCTGGCGCAAACCCGTGGCTACGCGACTGGTGGTACGGTGCACATCATCATCAACAACCAGATTGGTTTCACCACATCGGATCCGCGCGACATGCGTTCCAGCGCCTTCTGTACCGATATCGTGAAAATGGTCGAGTCCCCGGTGCTGCACGTCAACGGTGACGATCCCGAGGCCGTGGTGCTGGCCACACAACTGGCGCTGGAGTTCCGCCTGGAATTCCGCCAGGATGTGGTGGTGGACATTACTTGCTTCCGCAAGCTGGGCCACAACGAGCAGGACACGCCGATGCTGACGCAGCCACTGATGTACAAGAAGATTGCGGCCCACCCGGGTACCCGCAAGCTGTACGCCGACAAACTGGCTGCCCAAGGCTTGGGTGAGACACTGGGTGAGGACATGTCCAAGGCCTATCGCGCCGCCATGGACGCCGGCATTCACACAGTGGACCCGGTGCTGACCAATTTCAAGAGCAAGTACGCGGTGGATTGGTCGCCGTTCCTGGGAAAGAAATGGACCGATGCAGGTGACACCGCGATACCGACGGCGGAATGGAAGCGCCTGGTAGAACGTCTCACTGCGCTGCCTGCCACTGTGACCCCCCACTCGTTGGTGAAGAAGGTCTATGACGACCGTGCAGCCATGGGGCGTGGCGAAGTCAACGTGGACTGGGGTATGGGTGAGGCCATGGCGTTTGCTTCCCTGGTGGCTAGTGGTTATGCAGTGCGCCTGTCGGGCGAGGACTGCGGTCGTGGCACCTTCACCCACCGCCACGCCGTGATCCATGACCAGGCCCGTGAAAAGTGGGACGCTGGCATCTACGTTCCGTTGGAAAACGTGGCCGACAACCAGGCTGCTTTCGTGGTAATCGATTCCATTCTGTCGGAAGAGGCCGTGTTGGCCTATGAATACGGATACGCTTCGAACGACCCGAACACTTTGGTGGTTTGGGAAGCGCAATTTGGTGACTTCGCCAATGGCGCTCAGGTGGTGATCGACCAGTTCATCGCGTCCGGCGAAGTGAAGTGGGGCCGCGTCAACGGCATCACGCTGATGTTGCCGCACGGTTACGAAGGCCAGGGACCCGAGCACAGTTCAGCGCGTCTTGAGCGCTTCATGCAACTGGCCGCAGACGCCAATATGCAGATTGTGCAGCCCACGACGGCCAGCCAGATCTTCCACGTATTGCGCCGCCAGATGGTTCGCAACCTGCGCAAGCCACTGATCATCTTCACACCCAAGTCCTTGCTGCGCAACAAGGACGCAACCTCGCCCTTGTCTGAGTTCACCAAGGGCGGTTTCCAGACCGTCATCCCTGAGAACAAGGAACTCAAGGCCGACAAGGTCAAGCGGGTGGTAGCGTGCTCAGGCAAGGTCTACTACGACCTGGTCAAGAAGCGTGAAGAAAAGGGCCAGGACGATGTGGCCATCATTCGGGTGGAGCAGTTGTATCCCTTCCCTCACAAGGCGTTTGCAGCCGAGTTGAAGAAGTACCCGAATGCAACCGACATCGTGTGGTGCCAGGACGAGCCACAGAATCAGGGTGCCTGGTTCTTCATCCAGCACAACATCCACGAAAACATGATCGAGGGTCAACGTTTGGGCTACTCAGGGCGTGCTGCATCGGCGTCGCCCGCCGTGGGTTATGCCCATCTCCACCAGGAGCAGCAAAAGTCTTTGGTGGAAGGCGCATTTGGCAAGCTCAAGGGCTATGTCCTGAGCAAGTAACGCTCAAGCCCCATTCGATATCAACAATTCGGAAAGAACAACATGGCAATCGTAGAAGTAAAAGTACCTCAGCTCTCTGAGTCAGTGGCCGAAGCCACCTTGCTGCAATGGAAAAAGAAGGTTGGCGAATTTGTCAACGTGGATGAAATCCTGATCGAAGTCGAAACCGACAAAGTAGTGATGGAAGTACCCGCGCCCAGCGCAGGTGTTTTGGTGGAGCTGGTGGCTGCTGATGGCGCCACCGTGGCTGCAGAGCAGCTCATTGCCCGCATCGATACCGAAGGCACAGCCGGGGCCGTTGCGGCACCGGCGGCTGCATCGGCCACTGCGGTAGCGGCAACACCGGTTGCCGCTGCTGCGGCCGGCGGCAATTCCAAGGCAGGCGTTGCCATGCCTGCAGCGGCCAAGCTGTTGGCCGAAAACAACCTGTCGGCCAGTGCCGTGGCCGGTACCGGCAAAGACGGTCGTGTCACCAAGGGTGATGTGCTGGGTGCGGTTGCCGCAGGTTCCGCTGCAAAAACCGTAGCAACTGTTGCAATCCCGACGGGTGCTCCGACCAAAGTTTTGCCACAGGTGGTGGCGCCAACGGCACTGCACCTGGGCGACCGCCCCGAAGAGCGCGTACCCATGAGCCGCCTGCGTGCACGTGTGGCCGAGCGCCTACTCCAGTCGCAAAGCACCAACGCCATCCTGACCACGTTCAACGAGATCAACATGGCCCCGGTCATGGACATGCGCAAGCGCATGCAGGACCGTTTCGAGAAGGAGCATGGCGTGAAGCTCGGGTTCATGAGCTTCTTTGTCAAGGCAGCTGTACATGCCCTCAAGAAGTTCCCCGTGCTGAATGCATCGGTGGATGGCAATGACATCGTTTACCACGGCTACTTCGACATTGGTATCGCTGTGGGTAGCCCCCGTGGCCTGGTGGTGCCGATTCTGCGCAATGCGGATCAGATGAGCTTTGCCGAGATCGAGAAGAAGATTGCCGAGTTTGGCCAGAAGGCCAAGGACGGCAAGTTGGGCATTGAAGACATGACGGGTGGCACGTTCTCCATCTCCAATGGCGGCACGTTTGGTTCCATGATGTCAACCCCCATCATCAACCCGCCCCAGTCGGCAATCCTGGGCGTGCACGCGACCAAGGACCGTGCCATGGTGGAGAACGGCCAGGTGGTGGTGCGCCCCATGAACTACTTTGCCATGTCCTACGACCACCGCATCATCGACGGCCGCGAAGCCGTGCTGGGCCTGGTGGCCATGAAGGAAGCGCTGGAAGA
>DAOQRI010000443.1:0-3048 GCA_035355475.1 Rhodoferax sp.
CATGGCAAGACCGTGGTGCCGATCAAAGTGCTGGGTCTGACTGCGGGTCACACGACGCAGGGACATCGCTTCGAAGCAGCGCTGTCGCCGGTGATGTTTCTCGATGCCGACAGCTACGCAGACACCTTGCGCAAAGATGGCGCGGTCATCGCCTCCTTTGCCGAACGCAAGACCGAGATCGCACGCCAGTTGGCAGCGGCTGCTGCAAAGCTCGGCGGCGGCTGCAAGCCCATCGACGACGACGCTTTGCTGGACGAAGTGACCGCACTGGTCGAGCGCCCGAATGTGCTTGTCTGCCAGTTCGAAAAAGAATTTCTCGATGTGCCGCAGGAGTGCCTGATCCTGACCATGAAGGCCAACCAGAAGTACTTCCCGCTGCTCGATGGCCATGGCAAGCTGACCAACCAGTTTCTGGTGGTCAGCAACATCAGCCCTGCAGACACCAGTGCAGTGGTCGGTGGCAACGAGCGTGTCGTTCGTCCGCGTCTGGCCGATGCCAAATTCTTCTTTGATCAGGACCGCAAGAAGACGCTGGCCGCGCGCGTCGATGGTCTGGCCAAGGTGGTCTACCACAACAAGCTGGGTACCCAGGGTGAGCGCTCCCAGCGCGTGGCTGACATTGCTGCGCTCATCGTCGACCAACTGCGCAAAGCCACAACTCCCTACACCGTTCAAGCGAAAGACGAGCTCGATGTGTTGGCTAGCAAGGTGCAGCAGGCCGCCACATTGGCCAAGACCGATTTGCTGACCGATATGGTGGGCGAGTTCCCCGAGTTGCAGGGCATCATGGGTGGCTACTACGCCCGCCATGATGGCCTGCGCGATGGGGTGGCCATTGCCATTGAAGACCACTACAAGCCCCGTTTTGCGGGTGACGCCCTGCCGCGCAACCATACCGGTAGCGTGGTGGCTCTGGCGGACAAGCTGGAGACGCTGGTTGGCATGTTCGGCATCGGCAACCTGCCCACCGGTGACAAGGACCCCTTTGCGTTGCGCCGCCATGCACTGGGCGTAATCCGTATCCTGATGGAGGCCGATTTCTCCCTGAACCTGGACGCCATTCTGGCCAATGCTGCCAAGGCATTTGGCTCCATGCTGGAGCTGTGGCCAGAGAAAGAACAGACGGACTTTGCTGCTAACCAGTCTCGCTTGCAGGACTTTATCTACGACCGTTTGGCCGGTTCCTTGCGTGAGCAGGGCTACAGTGCGCAGGAAGTGGATGCCGTTTTGGCCCTGCGCCCGCAGCGCCTGGGCGATGTGCCCAAGCGCATGGCGGCAGTGCGGTCCTTTGCAGCGCTGCCTGAAGCACCAGCGCTGGCCGCTGCCAACAAGCGCATCAGCAACATTCTCAAAAAAGCCCCCGAGGTGGACGCCCACGTCAGCGTGATCCTCCTGCAGGAGCCTGCTGAGAAGGCGCTGTACGCCGCCATGCAGGATGTCGCGCCCAAAGCACAGTTGCAACTGGAGTCCGGCGATTGCACCGCATCCCTGCAAACACTGGCCGCCTTGCGCGCACCGGTAGATGCATTCTTTGACGGCGTCATGGTCAATGCCGATGCACTGGACCTGCGCCTGAACCGCCAGGGTCTGCTCAAGACGCTGCACCAGGCCATGAACTGCGTGGCTGACCTATCACGCCTGGCCACTTGATATGAAACTCGTCATCCTCGATCGCGACGGCACCATCAACGAGGACAGTGCGGACTATGTCAAGTCCCCCTCCGAATGGCAGCCTCTGCCAGGCGCGCTGGAAGCCATCGCGCGTCTGAACCATGCCGGCTGGCATGTGGTGGTTGCCACCAACCAATCGGGTTTGGGGCGCGGTTTGTTTGACGTGGCATCGCTCAATGCCATGCACGCCAAGATGCACAGCATGCTGGCAGCGGTTGGTGCCCGGGTGGATGCGATTTTTTACTGCCCCCACGGACCTGAAGAGGCGTGCCGCTGCCGCAAACCCGAGCCGGGGCTGTTTGAGCAAATAGGGGAGAGGTATGGCGTTGATTTAAAGGATGTTCCCGCAGTGGGTGACTCGCAGCGCGATCTGGTGGCGGCCGTTGCTGCCGGATGTACACCCCATCTGGTTTTGACCGGCAAGTCGGCTGCCTTGCAGGGCCGTGCGTTGCCAGAAGGCTATCCGTCCCACACGGTTGTGCACCAGGACCTTGCTGCGTTCGCTGAATACCTGGCCGTTCAGGAATCGCGCGCTTCAGAGCCAGCAAGTTTATAGTGCTATATTTATAGTAGCAAATTAGCTAGATTCTACGAGGGCTAAAAGCCTTTTTTGCTATATATGTCCTTTCTCCGTTCTGTTCTGCATATGGCGTGGATGGCGCTTACCGTGGTGCCCTACACCCTGGCCATTGTGCTGGGCGCCTTGTTTGGCATGTCGCGTGCACGCCGGTATCGCATTGCGTCTGCCTGGTTGGGCCTGAGCAGTCTGGCGAGTGCACGGGCGATTCTTGGCATTGAGACGCGCATCACGGGTATGGAGAACCTGCCGGAAGGGGCGGTCACCCCCGCGGTGCTGCTGGTCAAACACCAGTCTACTTTTGAGACCTTCGTGATGCCCGCCATCATGCCGCACCCGCTGGCCTATGTATTCAAGAAAGAGCTGCTGTATGTGCCGTTCTTTGGTTGGTCCATCGGTTTGCTGGACATGATCCACATCGACCGTAGCCTGCGTACCCAAGCCTTCAAGCGGGTGGTGGCCCAGGGCAAGGAGCGGCTGGCCCAGGGCATATGGATCATTATGTTCCCCGAAGGCACGCGAACAGAACGCGGGCAAAAGGGCGTCTACGAAACCAGTGGCACGCGTCTGGCGGTGCAGACGGGCGCGCCGGTCATCCCTATTGCCGTGACATCGGCCAAATGCTGGCCGCGCAAGGCCTTCGTGAAGACACCCGGCATCGTGGACATTTCCATCGGCAAGCCGATTCCCAGCGTAGGACGGCACCACAAAGAGCTGATGCAGGAAGTGGAAGACTGGATCGAAGCCGAAATGCGCCGCCTGGACCCCGAAGCCTACCGGTAGTCCTGGCTGCACAAGTC
>DAOQRI010000444.1:0-3046 GCA_035355475.1 Rhodoferax sp.
CAGATCAAACTCAACAGCCAGCGTGCCAAGTCCACCGACCTGAGCGCGGGCACCGAGAACTTTGCCATCATGTAAATGTGGCCCCCACGCTCCGCCGCTACGCGGGTCGCTGCCCCCCAAGGGGGCTAATTTGCCTTGGGGCGGCCCGGCGGCAAATTGCCCTTCTAACTACTTGAATCCGGAAAACCATGTCCAGCACTAACCCCAAATCCTACGAATCCTGTACACCGACCCGCGTTGCTTTTCTGGGCCTGGGCGTCATGGGCTATCCCATGGCCGGACATCTGGCCCTTGCCGGGCACCAGGTCACTGCGTACAACCGGACGGCTGCCAAGTCGATAGCATGGATGAAAGATTTCACGGAGGCTAGCAGCGGCAAGTGCTCTGCAAGCACTGCAGACACGCCGCGAATGGCGGCGCAAGGCGCTGACATTGTCTTTTGCTGTGTGGGCAATGACGATGACTTGCGCAGCGTCACGATGGGGCCTGATGGGGCCTTTGCAGGCATGAAGCCAGGCGCAGTTTTTGTCGATCACACGACGGCGTCTGCCAGCGTGGCGCGTGAACTCAGTTCACTCGCAAGCCATCAGGGGCTGCAGTTTATCGATGCACCGGTTTCCGGAGGGCAGGCAGGCGCACAAAATGGCATGCTGACTGTGATGTGCGGAGGCGACGGCGCGGCATTCGAAGCTGTCAAGCCGGTCGCGATGGCGTTTTCACGCGCGTTCACGCTGCTGGGTGCCAGCGGCGCAGGCCAGTTGGCCAAGATGGTGAATCAGATCTGCATCGCCGGCTTGGTGCAAGGCTTGAGTGAAGCCATTGCCTTTGGTCAGCAAGCCGGGCTGGACATGAACCAGGTGCTCGATGTCATCGGTAAGGGCGCTGCCCAAAGCTGGCAGCTCGACAACCGGGGAAAAACAATGGTTGCCGACCAGTTCAACTTCGGCTTTGCGGTGGACTGGATGCGCAAGGACTTGGGTCTGGTGATGGACGAGGCCAAACGCAATGGTGCACGCCTTCCCGTGACTGCTTTGGTCGACCAGTTCTATGCCGACGTGCAGCACATGGGCGGTAACCGCTGGGACACTTCCAGCCTGATCAAACGCCTGAAGTAAGGCGACAGAGAAATCAGGGTTTTGCCGCAGCGCGAGGCGGTGGCGCAGCCTGAAAGCGCGCGAGTTCCTCTTCGCTGATGGTCTCCAGAATGCGCACCACCCGCTGAACGCCACTGGTGCCACTGATCACTTCTGTCGCGCGCTTGGCTTCGCGTGCGGTGACGCGTCCCATCACGTAAGTAGTGCCACGCTCTGTGGTGATTTTGAAGGCATTGGCCGACAGATCACTGGCATCTACCAGCCCGGCTTTGACGCGTCCGGTCACCAACGAATCATTTGAGCGCTGAGACAGGGTGGTAGTGCCCAAAATGGCCAATTCGTTGACGATGTTACGCACGTTGTCCACGCCCGACACAATTTGCTCCACCAACTGCTTGTCTTGCGCGGAACCGACCTCGCCGGTGAGCAACACCTGGCGGTTGTAACTGGTCACATTGACATGACCCCGGTCACCCAATGCTTCACGGATGCGGCTGCCAGAGCGCAGCTCTATGCCTTCGTCTTCCAGCACGCTACCGGCTGTGCGCCGGTCAGCAGCAACCATGCCACCCATCACCGCACCGCCCACCGCCAGCGGGAAACAGGCTGTCAGCGCGCCAAGGGTAATGCAAAGTAAAACCAGCGCCAAGCTGGCGCGTCGGAGGGAAGAATTCATTTAGTAGTTTCCTGTTCGCCCAACAATTGGGCATCGACCGCATCGCAAATGCAATGCAGCGCCAAAATATGCACTTCCTGCACGCGGGCCGTACGCTCATGCGGTACGCAAATGTGGACATCGGTGTCACGCAGTACATGACCCATCTGACCGCCGCCGCGGCCGGTTAGACCTACGACAACCATCTCGCGCTCGTGTGCTGCCTCGATTGCAGCCAACACATTGGCCGAATTGCCACTGGTTGAGATGGCCAACAACACGTCGCCGGGCGAGCCCAGAGCCCGCACTTGCCGGGAAAATATGACATTGAAGTCGTAGTCGTTGGCGATGGCAGTGATGATGGAACTGTCAGTCGTCAGCGCAATGGCGCCCAGTTCAGGGCGTTCCCGCTCAAAGCGACCTACAAACTCGGCAGCAAAGTGCTGGGCGTCCGCTGCAGAGCCGCCATTGCCACAGGCCAGCACCTTGCCACCGCTGGTTACGCAGGTCAGCATGGCCTGCACAGCAGCTGCGATGGGTTTGCTCAGCGACTGCGCCGACTGGTATTTCAGGTCGGCACTGTCAATAAAGTGTTGTTGAATTCGTTGTTCCAGCATGGGGGGTGATGATACAGCGCTGTATGTACACCCTTATGCGTTGGGGTCAGGAAGCGTCAAACGCGGCCTGCAGCCACTGGACACCATCTGTCTCAACGACGACCACATCAAACCTGCACGGTGGGGGCTCGCGCAGGCGCATCAGGTAGTGCCTGGCGGTAAAAATGATGCGCCGTTGCTTGACACCACCCACACTGGCGGCGGCTCCACCATGGGTGGAGGAGGCTCTTTTGCGCACTTCCACAAATACGGTGGTTCCATCGGGCGCGCGCATGATCAGGTCTATTTCTCCGCCGCCCCGCCCCGGGGTCCGATAATTGCGGGTTTGCAGGCGCAGCCCCTGCTTTTGCAGATAGCGCAAAGCCTCATCCTCGGCGGCATCGCCCACTTGCTTGGTGGTCAATTTCGCTGTGATTGGCATTGCTGGTTTTGTTGGAAGGAATCCCATGAGCGCCCTCTATACCTCTGCCCTGGCAGCCTCTGCCGAGGCAGCGTCAGGTCAGCATTATCCGCAGGGCACGCTGTTTATCGTCGCAACGCCCATCGGCAACCTGGCGGATATCAGCCTGCGCGCACTCCACCTGCTGGGCATGGTGGATGTGATCGCCTGCGAAGACACACGCCACACCCAAGCTCTGCTGCGTGCCTACGGCATTGACAAAAGCACCGGTCAGCTGATT
>DAOQRI010000445.1:0-3042 GCA_035355475.1 Rhodoferax sp.
AGCGCGTCAATGGTGGCAAGTATCTTGTCCAGCTGGATTTCTGCCAGCACCTTGACCTGCGAGGCGTCCAGCCCCAGGCGACGGGATCGCAACGCGACCTGGGCGCCACTTTCCTCACCGGTCACATACAGCGTGGACTGTCCCCCGCGCTGCAGTGAATCCAGCGCCTGCAGCAGCAGCGTGGATTTTCCAATGCCGGGATCTCCACCGATGAGAACCACCGCACCTTCGACGATGCCGCCACCCAGCACCCGATCCAGCTCTTCCTGACCGGTGGGCGTGCGCTGCACATCCGTAGCCTCAATATCAGCCAGTACCGCGACTTCGGCCGTTTTGGCCAGCGACTGGAATTGGGAGGTGTAGCGGTTCTTGCCGGGCCCCGCAGGCTCCGCCACCGACTCGATCAGCGTGTTCCAGGCCGCGCAACTGGGGCATTTGCCCAGCCACTTGGAACTGGTGCCGCCACATTCGGTGCAGGTGTAGATGGTTTTTTCTTTGGCCATGCACCCATCATACTGTATGCAATTACAGTCTATGGATTCTTTCCCGGGCTTTGCGGATTTTGTCGATGTTCACCGTCACGCGTACGTTCTCGGCCGTGACAGCCGAAGCGATCGTGGTCGCCGGCGTGGTGGTTTCCTTGCACACCCATTTGCCCAGGGCCACACCGTCCTTGTCCAGGATGCTGATGATCCAGGGCGTGTTGGCGCGTTCGCCTCGCTGCACCGACAACGCGGTTTCACCGTTTGCCAGCTTCACATACGTGCCGGGTGGATAGAAACCCGCTGCCTGCGCCATCGCCGAGCCCACACCCAGTCCAATGCCTTCGGCTCCCATGACCATGGTCTTGACCGCCTTCACGGGGGACATGGACACCCGCGTCTTACGCCCCGCCATTTTGGCGATGAAGCTGTCCGCCATGGCCAGTACATGGCGCGCCAGCACCATACTCTCCAACCCCTGAAAGGTGCCTGGCTCATGGTGCCAGCGGACCAAGTCCAGCACGTCTGGGTCGTCAAATCCAAAGCCTTGCAGGATATCGACACTTTTCACGGGATGCTCCTGGATCAACTTGCGCTGCCAGTCGGTGGGTGCCGATTGCTGGCGCGTCAGGCTGTCCTGGTCACGGGCCATGCCGATGTTCATCACCAGCGCCGACTTCATCAGCGCGGCGCGTTGCAGATCTGGCAACGCCAGTTTTTGGGCGGTCAACTCGCACACGGCAGCACACAGCAAGGCGTGGGTTGCGCAATAGCCCTGCGATGTGTCCGCCAGCGCCTGAAACAGGCAGAACAAGCTGTCATCCACATCCGCTTTCAACAGGGCCAGCGCCTTGGCCTCAATGCCCGCCAGCCGCTGCAGCGGATTGATGGCCAGACCCCCCTGGTACAGGATGCCGCGCAAAACCTCCTGCAAATCCAGCCAGCCACCATTGAGCTGCTGGCCGACCACGTAGTCACTGGCGCGAATTTCGCTGGGCATGGGCGCGCGGCTGACCTCTTGCACATCCACGCCCTGGCTCAGGAGTTCGTGCACCATGCGCTCGTAGCTGCGCTGCCAGGCCAGGGCATCCGCCGGCGTGCTGGACGCATGGTGGGCGTGCAATTTGTCGCGGTGCTCTTCGGACACCACCGGCTGGCCTTTGCGCAGCAGCAGTTGGCCTGATGCGCTCCAAATATCCACCGGCAAGGGTTGCCCGACGGCCAGCATGGCCACAGGAATGGGTACGTACTTCATGCTGCAACCTCCACCGGAACCCGGCTCGCCAAACCACACATCAGCTCGTATCCCACGGTCTGGGCACAGGCAGCCACTTCATCAATCGACAGAACCGTACCGTTGGCGGCCGTGCCCCACAGGGTTGCCACACTACCCGGCCCGGCCAGCGGTACCGGCGTCAGGTCCACCGTAATCATGTCCATGCTCACACGCCCCACGGTGCGGGTGCGAACGCCATCCACCAGCACCGGGGTGCCGGTGGGGCAAATGCGGGGGTAGCCATCGGCGTAGCCACACGCCACCACACCGATGCGCATGTCGCCGGGCGCCACAAAACTAGAGCCATATCCAACGCAAGCCCCCTTGGATATTGCCTGAACAGCTATCAATTTTGCAGCAAGCGACATCGCAGGCTGCAATGCCCAGTCGGACGCGCTGTGCTCGGGAAAGTCCGGGGCGCTGCCGTACAGGGTAATTCCGGGGCGCACCCAGTCCGACACCACACGGGCACTGCCGGGTTCATCGGCCCGCGCCGGATCTGCCGTGTGACGCAGCGTAGCCGCGCTGTTGCTCAGGCTGCGTTCACCGGGAAGATCATGCGTGGTGGCCGCAAAGACGGCCATTTGTTCGGCGATGCCCCTGGGGCCGTCTGCATCGCTGAAATGCGTCATCAGAGAAATCTCGTCCACCTGGGGCAACGCGTTGAGCCGGGTCCAGGCGGAGCGATACCGCTCGGGCGCAAAGCCCAGGCGGTTCATGCCGGAGTTCATTTTCAGAAAGACGCGCTGTGGCACATTGGTCTTGTGGGCGGCCAGCATGTCGATCTGGGCATCGCAATGCACGGCGTGCCACAGGTCCAGACGCGAGCACAGCTCCAGGTCGCGCAACTCGAACGCGCCTTCGAGCAGCAGAATGGGGCCGCGCCAGCCCAGGTCACGCACGCGCTGCGCTTCATTCAGGTCCAGCAGTGCAAATCCGTCGGCCCCGCGCAGGCCTTCGAACACGCGCTCAATGCCGTGGCCATAGGCATTGGCCTTGACAACCGCCCACACCCGGGCGTCATGCGCCGCGCGGCGTGCGCGCGCCAGGTTGCTGCGCAGGGCCTGCGTGTGGATGGTGGCAAGGATGGGACGGGGCATAACGAATACTCTGGACAATGGCCTGCCGGGATTTTGACACCGCCGGGCATGCTATAACCGCAACACGTTTGGAGACACACACAATATCGGACGCAACGGCCCTGCCGCGGCGCACACCCCTCACGAATGAAACGCGGTTTTTACACCATCATGTCGGCGCAGTTCTTCAGCTCGCTGGCAGACA
>DAOQRI010000446.1:0-3035 GCA_035355475.1 Rhodoferax sp.
TGCTTGGTCAAAGTGCACAGTGCGCGCGAACGCCCATCCATGCGAATTGCAACATTTTTCAAGTTGAGCATGATCTCGACCACATCTTCCCGTACACCCTCGATGGTGCTGTAAGCGTGATCGACACCAGTGATTTCAACATGGCTAATGGCAGCACCAGGCATCGATGAGAGCAGAATGCGCCGCAATGCATTGCCCAGCGTATGACCAAAGCCAGATTCCAACGGTTCCAGAATGATCTTGGCTCTGTGACGCGATATTTCCTGGACTTCAATAGATCCGGGAGCCAAAAGATCAGCTGTGAAATTTTGCATCTATAGGTACCTGTAACCAAACAAAATCATCGCGAATACAGCTCGACAATCAAATTTTCATTGATCTCGGATGGCAGATCCTGTCGATCCGGGAATCGCGTGAAGACACCTTGCAGCTTTGTCATGTCCACCGAAATCCAATCACAGCTCTTTCGGCCTTCAGACAATTCAAGCGCAGAACGGATCCGCAACTGCCCTTTCGCTTTTTCACGAACTTCAATTGAAGAACCGGCCTCAACCTGAAATGAGGGAATGTTTACAACCTTTCCATCAACCAGAATGGATTTGTGGCTCACCAGTTGGCGTGCTTCCGCTCTCGTTGAAGCAAACCCCATGCGATACACCACATTGTCAAGACGCGACTCCAACAATCTGAGCAAATTCTCACCGGTGGCGCCTTTCAAACGGGCTGCCTTCAGGTAGTAGTTCTTGAATTGCTTCTCAAGTACTCCGTAGATTCGGCGAACCTTCTGCTTTTCTCGAAGCTGGACTCCATAATCAGAAAGCCTGCCTTTCTGCTGCCCATGCTGCCCTGGCAAAGCCGCAATCTTGCATTTTGACTCAAGGGGTCGGACGCCACTCTTAAGCGAAAGATCTGACCCTTCACGCCGCGCCAACTTACAGGTAGATCCAATATACCTAGCCATTTATCAACTCTCTATCTGTTAATCCAGCCAGTGGTGTGACTACAATCCAATCAGACACGGCGCCGTTTCGGAGGACGGCAACCGTTGTGCGGAATCGGTGTAACATCAGTAATACTGCCAACTTTCAGCCCACTGTTGTGCAGTGCACGCACCGCCGACTCTCTTCCAGGGCCCGGGCCCTTTACTTCGACATTCACATTCTTCAGGCCATACTCCTGGGCAGCCGTGGCAGCGCGCTCCGAGGCAACCTGAGCCGCAAAGGGTGTGCTCTTTCTTGAACCACGAAAGCCAGAACCACCCGAGGTGGCCCATGACAATGTGTTTCCTTGACGGTCAGTGATCGTGACGATGGTATTGTTGAAGGAGGCAAAAATGTGCGCAACCCCTTCAGTGACATTCCTTTTCGCCTTCTTTCTTGAACTGCTATCGTTCTTAGCCATGGATTCTGTCCAAATCTGTAGAAAAAAATTACTTACGGATCGGCTTGCGCGGGCCTTTACGGGTTCGCGCATTGGTACGGGTACGCTGGCCTCTCAACGGCAAACCACGACGATGGCGCAATCCGCGGTAGCAGCCAAGATCCATCAATCGCTTGATGCTCATCGACGTCTCACGTCTGAGGTCACCCTCCACAACAAACTTGGCGACTTCATTTCGGATGACATCAAGTTGCTCTCCCGAGAGATCCTGAATCTTTTTCGCAGGATCAATTCCAGAATTCGCACATATCTTGAGCGCAGTGGTCTTGCCAATCCCGTAGATGTAAGTCAGAGATATGACAGCATGCTTGTTGTCTGGAATGTTAATTCCCGCAATACGAGCCATTCAGATGCTCCAATGACAAATTAATTGAATCAGCCTTGCCTTTGCTTATGCCGTGGCTCGACTGCACAAATGATCCGGACCACGCCTTTGCGCTTCACCACTTTGCAATTTCGGCAAACTTTTTTGACAGACGCTCTGACTTTCATAACAACCCCATGCTCATGATCACGTAAAGAGTATAAATTCGATCCTTTATCATTTTCTGGCCGACTTCTTCATCAACGATTCATAACGATGACTCATTAGATGCGACTGGATTTGCGCCACAAAGTCCATCACGACAACCACAACGATCAGCAGCGATGTTCCACCAAGGTAGAACGGCACATTAAACAAAACAACCAGAAACTGCGGCAACAGACAGACAGCGGCAATATAAATCGCGCCAAAAAGCGTCAACCTCATCAACACTCCATCGATGTAGCGCGCAGACATATCCCCAGGTCGAATCCCCGGGATCAAAGCGCCAGATCGTTTCAGATTTTCCGCCACTTCACGAGGGTTGAACATCATAGCCGTGTAGAAGAAGCTGAAAAATATTATCAAAACCGCAAAAAGAATGATATTCAGCGGTTGCCCGGGGCTGAGCATCATCGCAACCTCCTGCAGCCAGGAGAAGCCATTGGACTGTCCTAACCATTGCGCAATCGAGGCGGGAAACAGAAGAATGCTGCTGGCGAAAATGGCAGGTATCACACCTGACATGTTGATCTTGAGTGGCAGATGAGAAACTTGCGCGGCATAGCTTGTCCGACCTTGCTGTCGCTTTGCATAGTTGATCGTGATACGTCGCTGACCACGCTCAATGAAGACCACAAAGGCCACGACCACCAATGCAACCAGTGCAATCACAAAAAGAACAAATATATTCAACTCACCCTGCCGAGTCTGCTCGATCGCCTGACCAATTGCAGAAGGAAAACCTGCAGCGATTCCAGCAAAAATGAGCATGGAGATGCCGTTTCCAATGCCTCTCTCAGTAATCTGTTCGCCAAGCCACATCAAAAAGATTGAGCCCGTGATCAAGGAGACTGACGCCACGAAATGGAAACTCAAGTTTGAAGCAAAAGCCAAATTCTGCCCCGCCAGCCCCAGAGACATGCCTACCGCCTGGATGGATGCCAGCACAAGCGTCAGATAGCGGGTATATTGCGTTATCTTCCGGCGACCAGCCTCTCCCTCCTTTTTCAACTGCTCAAGCTGAGGAGTGATGGTCGACAGCAACTGCATGATGATCGATGCCGATATG
>DAOQRI010000447.1:0-3015 GCA_035355475.1 Rhodoferax sp.
CACACCCTGAGTTCCATCAACTACTACACACACGGTACCCAAGTGACTGCCGCTCACGGCCACCTCGCTTTTTACGGTGCCTATGTGATGGTGGTGCTGGCGATGATCAGTTACTCCATGCCCCTGTTGCGTGGCCGAGAAGCTAACTGCCGCCGGGCACAAAGCTATGAAATGTGGAGCTTCTGGATCATGACCATTGGCATGGCTGTCATGGTGCTGGCTCTTTCTGGTGCAGGCATTTTGCAGGTTTGGCTGCAGCGCATACCGACTGAAAATGCGATGTCCTTCATGGCAACGCAGGATCAGTTGGCATTCTTCTACTGGGTTCGGGTGGGCGGCGGTGTCATGTTCCTTGTGGGCTTGCTGACCTATCTGTACAGCTTCTTTGCGGGTCCCGGAAAGAATGAAGACGCCCTGGTTGCGTCACCCATCTGAAACACCGAGCTGAGAGTCCAAGCGTGGCTAACATTCCTTTTTATGCAAAGCAAGCAGGCGAATGTGAGCTGTTTGAACATGCATGGAAAAAAAAGTTGCCACTGCTGATCAAGGGCCCAACCGGATGTGGCAAGACGCGGTTTGTAGAACACATGGCTGCCCAGCTTGGGCGGCCCTTGGTTACGGTTTCTTGCCATGATGACTTGAGTGCGTCCGACCTGGTTGGGCGCTTTCTTATTGGCAACGGTAACACAGTGTGGTCCGACGGCCCACTGGCTCGTGCTGTGCGTAACGGTGCCATTTGTTACCTGGACGAAGTGGTGGAGGCCCGTAAAGACACCACAGTGGTATTGCATCCACTAGCGGATGACCGCCGCGTGCTGCCCATTGAGCGAACCGGTGAAGAACTGGTTGCACCGCCAGAGTTCATGCTGGTTATCTCTTACAACCCAGGCTACCAGAATCTGCTGAAGGGTCTCAAACCCAGCACCCGGCAGCGCTTTGTGGCGCTGACCATGGGCTATCCGACGCCCGAGATTGAAACAACCATCGTGCAAGCGGAGACGGGCGTGTCAAAGCACCATGCTGAGCAATTGGTCCGCTTGGCCAAGGCGCTGCGTGGCCTTACCGAGCATGACCTGGAGGAAACGGTGAGCACACGGCTTCTCGTTTCGGCCGGACGCCTGATTGCTTCCGGCATGTCGATTCAGTTGGCCAGTCATTGCGCCATCATTGATGCTCTGACGGACGATGCCGTCACCGCGCAGGCTTTGGGCGAAGTATTGCGCGCCCTGGTTGGCGATGCCAACTGATCTATCGGTTGCGTTGGCCCGCCCATATTCGCCAGCCAACAAACTTGCCAAGCTGCAAAAACTGCGCAGTGGCACGCAAGCGGGCTTTTTCATCCTCTTTTTGCTGGCGCCCGCGCTGAACCTGCTGCGGTTCGACCTGTACGAAACGCAACTCTGGTTCTTTGGCATGCGTTGGACGTTGGGTATCGACGCGCTGACTGCTGGCGAGATATCGGCGACTCAGGCGGGCATCAGCATCATGCTGCGGGCGTTTCTACCCGCACTGGTTGTGGTGACCGTGTTCCTGGGCGTGGCTTACCGGTATGGGCGTCTGTATTGTGGCTGGTTGTGCCCCCACTTCTCGGCCGTGGAGACGCTCAACAACCTGCTTCACCGAGCCTGTGGCAAATTGAGCGTGTGGGACAAGAGCACTACTCCCAAGCCTGGCCTCAGTGTGGATGCGCGGTTGTGGCCGCTTTTTGCACTCAGCTGCATGATCATGGGCTTTCTGTGGGCGATCACCCTGTTGACCTATCTGTTGCCTCCAGACGTGATTTGGGGTGGGTTGTTGACCAACACACTCACGCCCAATCAAACGCGTTTTATCGTGGTGGGCAGTCTCTTGTTCACGCTCGAATTTGCATTTGCACGCCATTTGTTCTGCCGGTTTGGGTGCGCGGTGGGTCTGTTCCAGAGTTTGGCCTGGATGGCCAATCCGCGCGGTATGGTCGTTGCATTTGAGCGCGAGCGCGCGCGAGACTGCAGAACCTGTGACATGCCCCGCGGCTCGGCTTGCGACAATGCCTGCCATATGCGGCTCAACCCACGCAATATCAAGCGCATGATGTTCTCCTGCGTGCAATGCGGGCAGTGTTTGAGTGCCTGCGAAACGTCCCAGCAAGCCCAATCCAGAGATCCGACACTGAACTGGCAAGTGGGTGAGGACGCCCTGCGTGAAACCTTGCGCCAGCGCAGCAGAGAACTCTCGAAGCACCGCTAATGGAAGAGACAGTTGGCCTGTGGTGGCACCAGGCAGTCTCCCGACTGGCTCAGCGGAACCATCCGCACGCGCTGGTCCACCTGAAAGATGTTCAGAAGACGATCGGCATTCTTTTCAGGGCCGCTGGTGGCCCCGCTGCGCTGACTTTGGCCAGTGCGACGGATCAACCCGTTGGCGGCAACCGAAGTTGGTTGCAGCTCATCGCGGGAAGTGGTCGGCGCGCGAACCTTGCGGTGCTCGAACCCGACGTCCTGGCACTGCCCGAATCGCTCGCCGTGTTCGACAGCGTAGGCCTTAACCGCGACCTTTACCTTTGGCTTGCCATTCAAGGTGCCTGCTTTGGAAACACCCAACACTGGGTGGCTGACAATTGTGCCGCCACCCGCAGGGGCCTCGCGCTGTTTCCCGGGTTCGCGCCGCGCTATCAAAGCCTGTTGCAGGCGCACCTCATCCAACGTGGCAATCCTGCGCAACTCAGTGGTCCGCTTGCAAAGGCGGAACGCACCGTCCAGGCAGCCCTGCGGGGAGATGCCATACCGCATGGCGAGGTTACGCCTGCCGAGGTCGCTCCCTCTTGGCTGTGGGTGAGCGCTGGGGCAACGTTGCCCGTTGGAGCAGGGCGTAAAGCACCATCGGACGGTGCAGGCTCCCAAAAACAAGCCAAGCTGGCGAGCGACGGCAAACGACGGCGCACACAAAGCGCGGCTGAAGACGACAACCGCAATCCATTCATTTTGCCATTTCACTCCAGGACATGATGGCTTCGGCGCGAAACGGCAAAATGAATGG
>DAOQRI010000448.1:0-3013 GCA_035355475.1 Rhodoferax sp.
AGAGGCTTGCACGGGCGTCGCTGCGATGAAGTCTGAAATGGTTTTTGCCAACTCTGGTCCCTTGTCTTCCTGTAAAAAATGTCCTGCGCCACGAGTCGTGGTATGTGGCTGGCTAGCCGCTCCGGGCACCAGCTTCTGAAAAATCTTGTCACCTCCGCGCGTCACCGGGTCGCGACTGCTGAACAGGGTCAAAAACGGCTTGTGCCATTGTTTGAGAACCTCCCACGCCTGTTCATTCGCGGCGCGCTCCGGGTCGTCTGGGTCTGTTGGGACGAATGTCGGAAACAATCGCGCCGCCACCTCGTACTTGGATGAAGGAAAAGGCGCGTTGTAGGCGGCAATTTCCGAATCACTTAACTTTACTGCGCAACCCGAATTGACTATCTTGCCGATGGGGAACCACGGACTGAAACGGGCAAACGCCCGCCACAACTTGAATGCCCTCGGAGTTACTCCCTGAGTGCCCGTGGGTAGTCCGCCATTGGCCAGAACGATACGGTCAAAGCGCTCGGGGCTATGGGTCGCCATGCGCAGCCCGATCAAAGAGCCCCAGTCCTGGCAAAAGAGCGTCGCGTGCTTTACATCGATGGCCTGCATCCATGCGACCATCCAGGCCACATGGTTGGCATACGAATAGTCGCTTTTTGCGGTGGGTTTGTCAGAGCGGCCAAACCCTACCAGGTCAGGTGCAATGACTCGATGTCCTGCGGCCAGCAGGCCGGGAATCATCTTGCGGTACAGGTAGGACCAGGTTGGCTCGCCATGCATCAGCAACACGGGCAGGGCGTTGCGTGGCCCTTCATCAATGGTGGCGATGCGCAAGCCGCCAATATCGACGTACTTGGGGACGTACGGAAAGTCTGCAATCCGTGTGAAGCGATCTTCCGGTGTGCGCAGGACGCGCGCTGTGTCTATGCGGGGCAGAGGCTTCATACGTGTTTGTCCCGGGGTTGCGGGCTACGAATATTGGCCGCCGCGCGGCGACGCATCCACTGCCCGATATTGCTGAGCCAGTGGGAAGCGTGGGATGGGAAGAGCCGGAACATCCAGTCCATGAGTTTTGCGTCTGCTCCTATCAGCACACGGGTCTTGCGGGACTCAATGGCATGAATGATGGTGGTGGCTGCCTGTTGGGGCGAGGTGCGCGCCACCTTGTCAAAGTTGTCCCGCATTTCCTGATCAGAGTCTGCCACCAGGGATACGTCGGTGATGCGTGCCCGGTTGGCAATATTGGTCTTGATGCCTCCGGGGTGTACACACAGAACGCCGATATTGCTACTCTGTAGCTCTTCACGCAACGCGTCGCTGAATCCGCGCACGGCGGCCTTGCTGGCGTTGTAAATGCTCTGGGTCGGAACGGACACCATGGCAAAGATGCTGGAGATGTTGACCAGTACCGCATCGGGGCGCTGGCGTAGCTGCGGGATAAAGGCCTGGCACCCATGCACCACGCCCCAGAAATTGATATTCATCAGCCACTGAGCATCCGCAGTGACCAGTTTATCGACTGGGGCCAGGAGGCCCACACCGGCGTTGTTGATGAGCACATCGGCACCACCCAGACGCAATTGGGCGGCCTCAGCTAGAGCATGAATGTCCTCTTCCTTGCCAGTATCCGTGACCAGGCTTGAGCACTCAGTGCCCGTTGCCCTTATTGCAGATACCACTCGCTCCAGCCCGCTCGCATCGATATCTGCCAGCAGCAGGCGCGCTCCCTTTTCGGCGCTAGCGTGTGCCAACGCTTCACCTATGCCGGATGCTGCCCCTGTTATGACAACGGATTTGCCCTGAAGTGTTCGCATCATTAGTAGAGCCTTTTTCGGTCGACGGTAGTGGAGTTTGCAGGCAAACTGAACAGCATGCCGTCTTCGCCTACCGTGATGGGTTTGTCGTAGAAACTGGCCGCGTCACCTAGAAACGCGGGGTAGGCATAGCGCACCGGCAAAGGCGGAACGATGTGGTTCAGCACCAACTCTCTGGCGCCTGCTGCGGCGGCTTGTTCGGCGGCTTCTTCGGGTGTCGTATGGTAGTTCAGTATGTCGCGCATGACTTGCGACATATTGTTTTGCTGCTGGTTGGCAAACTCTGTTTCCAATATTTTCACCAGTTTAGGTTGCAATGCCTCGTGCACCAGAATATCGACTCCTTTGGAGAGGGCTTGCACCGAGGCGGTTTTCTTTGTGTCTCCCGTGATGACGATCGATCGCCCTTTGTAGTCAAAGCGATATCCCACCGCCGGATCAATGGGGGCGTGGTCCACCCGAAAGGCAGTGATCATTAAACCCCGGTCGTCGATTACAACGACCTGATCACCTTTCCCGGCTTGGGGCAGGGAAAACGGAATTCCCTTGCCGCCGCTACCACCGGGGGGCATGATTTTGGGTGAATGGTGAGCCACCCGGTAGCCGAAGTCGAGCACGTAGGCAGCGCGGAAGCCGTCCACAACCTGGTCAACGCCCGTTGGCCCATACACCGGCGTTGGAGTCTGAAAGGTTCCGACACCCCATCGCTGCAACAGAAATGGGCCAATGCCATCGATGTGATCCGAGTGAAAGTGCGTCAAAAAGATTGCCTCAATCTTGGCAGCCGGAATGCCCATATAGCCCAGATTGCGCGCGCTACCCTCACCGGTATCGACAATGAACAATCGATCGCCGGCAATAATGGCCGAACAGGGGCCCGCGCGGGTTGGGTCGGGAAATGGAGAACCCGTGCCGCACAATGCCAAGTGCAAACCATCCGGCAGATCCGGGATGATGTTGCGCCCCACGTTTTTGTGCACCATCTGCTCCAGCAGGGCTGTGGCTATGGGTCGCTGAAAGAGCCATGCCGCCAAGGCAACAATCACCACTATGAAAAGTGTCCCAACAGCCCATCGTGTTTTGCGTTGCATTGAATCCGCTTCCCTGTGGCTATTGAACAAACACCCGCGCCAGGCGTCCCATGGAGCTCCAGTAGACATCACGTCCCCAGCCGACACTGGGAAAAACGACACCTTGCATGATGCCCCCAG
>DAOQRI010000449.1:0-3011 GCA_035355475.1 Rhodoferax sp.
CAACGCGCCCTGGCTGACCGAAGACATGCCAGTGCGCGGAAACGCAGTGTTTGCGTACTCCCACCACAAGCGTCTGGTGGAAGAAATACTGGCCGTTTACCGCAAGGAGCACCCTGCACTGGAGCAGGTGGTGCTGCGCATAGGAACCATTTTGGGACCCACAGTGCGCAACCAGATTACCGACATGTTCGAGAAGCCGCGCCTGCTGTCCATCAGGGGTTCGGACAGCCCCTTTGTCTTCATATGGGATCAGGATGTGGTGGGCATCATCCTGCGCGCGGTGGCCGACGGGCCACCCGGCATCTACAACGTGGCGGGCGATGGTGCCCTTACGATCCATGAGATTGCGCGACGACTTGGCAAGAAAACACGGCGTTTGCCCGCGTGGTTATTGCGTGGCGCGCTATCAATCTTGAAGCCCTTGGGGCTCACGCAATACGGACCCGAGCAACTGGACTTTCTGCGCTACCGCCCGGTGCTGCTCAACACCCGGCTCAAGACGGTATTTGGCTACACGCCAACCTATACCTCGGCGCAGGTGTTAGAAATTTACCGTGCAGCACGTGAGCAGCAGCGCGCGAACACGCGATGATGGCGCGCTTGGGACCGTTTCTGGTTTCCTGCCTGTTGGCGTTCACCGCCGGGCACATGTTCAATTACACCGTCATCCTGTACCTGCAGGAGGCGGTGGGGTCGGACCTGCTGGCGGGCATTGGCTTTGGGTTGGCGTTTGGCAGCTCCATCGTGTTTGGCTGGTTTGCCGGTGTGGTGTGTGATCGTGTACCGCCCCATCGGGTGATCCACGGCGCACAGGCGCTGTTTCTGGCGGGCCTGGCCTGCTTGTGGTGGGCACAAGGCGGTGCCAGTGAACAGGCGCGTGTGGCCTGGGTGCTGGGTGGCGCTTTTCTGGGCGGCCTGGCCTGGTCGTTTGTTGGCCCGGCGCGGCTGACCACGCTGGCTCAAATGGCGCGGCCCGAGGAGTTGCGGCCGGCCACAATCCTGTTCAACCTGCAGGTTCTGGTGGGTTTTGGACTGGCGCCCCTGTTGATTGGTGTGGTGCGCAGCCAGGCGAGCTGGGGCACGGTCATTGCATTGGCAGCATCAGGTTTTGTGGTGGCCTCGATCCTGATAGCCAACCTGCAGAGCCGGGCCAACACCACGCCAAGTAGCAACTCAGTGCTCGCCGATATCGGGGAAGGTTTTCGAGTGGTGGGCAGCGACCCGCTACTCAAACAACTGATGCTGGCCGCCGTGCTGGCCTACACCATGACCGGCCCACTGCAAATCCTGTTGCCCAAATTGGCGCGCGAGATACTGAACCTAAGCGAGTTGCAGCGCGGTGCCTACCTGGGCTTGCTGGCCCTGGCGCTCATCGTTGGCGGTGTCACGGCCCTGGCACTTTCCAAACGCGTACACCACGGGCATGTCATGTTTGGCGGCATTGTTGCCGCGGGTCTGGTGTTTGCCTCGCTGAGTCAGATCAGCAGCGTGGCCCTCTCGGCCGCCACTCTGGCCTGTGTCGGCATGGCCGGTGGTCTGGTTATCAGCCTGGTGGTATCGGGCATCCAGGCGCACGCACCAGTTGCCATGCGCGGGCGGGTCATGAGCATGTACTCCATCACCTCGCAGGTTGTGCCCGCCTTGTCTGGTGTAGCCGCAGGCGCTCTGGTCAATGCAGTCGGCGTGACCTGGGCGATTGCGCTAGCGGGTGTGACCTTGGCTGGCATCATGCTGTTTGCGGCCTGGCGGATGCCGCGACTGCGGAGCTACAACGGACAGAGTTAAGGGCGAAGAGCCGGTTGTGCACTATCATTTGCGGCATCACGCAAGCCGCGTCAGCGCAACGCGTCCCGCAGCGTGCAAGGTGTGCCCATTTTGACCGATACCACGTCCCCACAAATCCCTGCCGAACCGCCACAACGTCCACCATCGGGCGGTGCCACGCCATGGGACGGTGTGGACGGGCAAATCAAGGCGCTAGCGCAACAGGCGTTGGCCACAAAAACAACGATCGTGCAAGCGCAGACACGCCCTGAGGCCGATCCGCTACCTGTCATTGGTATGCTGGTTGCGCTCATGGCCACGGTGGCACTGGCCGGTTGGTATCTGTTGAAGCGCCTGTCGACCAACCGACTCCAAAATGACGAGCACTTCGCGCAAACCACTCATATGGTGGACGTTTCTGACACGCTGCAGGAACCCCCGTCACTGGCCGAATCCGCAAATGCAGCAGCGCCAGAACCAGAACCAGCGCCTGAGACGCAAGTACACGCCATGGAGCAGGCTGAGGCGATACCCAGCACCCCACCCGCACCGGACACTGTAGCAACAAGCGAATCGGGTTCACCGGAGCTGAGCGACCCGGATGCCTTTATGGCGTTGGCGTTGGAAAATGAACCACCATCCCTCGCGCAGGGCGGCCCCGATTTTTCCATCACCCTGGCACTGGCACAGGAATCTGAAGCACTGGAAATGTGGTCGGAAGCACGCGCATTGGCTCTGGAAGTGCTGCAATCGCCCGACACTCTGCTGCACCCCCAGGCCCTGGCATTGCAACAGCGTGCCAAAGAGAAGCTGGAAGAAATCGCGCTGGATTCAAAGCTGATGGATATCGATCTCTGACCACCCGGTAGGCCAGGTTGTTCAACGAATACCGACAAAATTGAAATCGGTCAGTTGGGAATCAGGGTCTTCATCGCTAGGCTGGGTCAGATCGACGGTGCTCTCCTGATGCGGATTGGTCGGTGGGTACTTCAGTGCGCCAAACTGTGACCCGCGGCGCTTCGCGCCGGATCGATGGGGAACCGGCTCACTGCCTTCCGACTGGGATGCGTCACCCGCCATAGCCGCATGCGAACGCGCCGGGATGCGGACGGCTTCTGACTTGCTGCCTGGCTGCAAGGGGTTCGCGTGCCGGACCATCTGCTTGGCCACACCGTGCAACAGCAGCAGATCGAGATAGGCGTTCAACTCAAAGACCAGTCCTTCGTCACCGGTTGCCTGACGGTACA
>DAOQRI010000450.1:0-3008 GCA_035355475.1 Rhodoferax sp.
CAATGAGCGCGTCATTCGCACCATGCCCAATACGCCCGCCCTGATTGGCAAGGGCATGACCGGCCTGTTTGCGCGCGCGGCCGTGACCGAGGCAGATCGTCGGCATGCAGAACGCATCGTGTCCGGCATGGGCCGCTTTCTCTGGCTTGAGAACGAAGGGCAACTCGACGCTGTCACGGCTATTTCGGGCTCTGGCCCTGCTTACATGTTCTATTTCATGGAAGCCATGACCATGGCGGGTGCGGAAATGGGCCTTAGCCGCGAACAAGCCTACCAGTTGGCCGTGGGCACTTTTATCGGCGCGGGTGAATTGGCGCAATCCAGCCACGAGCCACCGGAGATCCTGCGCCAGCGCGTGACGTCCAAAGGAGGCACGACGCACGCCGCCATCGTTTCCATGGAAGAGAGCCATATCAAGGAGCTATTTGCCAAGGCGCTACACGCCGCCCAGCGCCGTGCCGTGGAGATGGGAAATGAGTTTGGCGAAAGTTGACAGCAAAATAGGCCTCCGGCCCTCATAGAATATTCGTTCAACGCTCCCTTATTTATAGCGTTTTCCAAAATCCCGGGGTGCTGTAGTGCTGCTTGAGGTAGTCGATCCACAGGCGCACCCGCAATGGCAGGTGCTTGCGCTGCGGAAAAACCGCATAAATGCCATTGGGTGGCGCGGCAAACTCGTCCAGCAAGGGCACCAGCGCACCAGCGGCAATTTCGGCCTCCACCTCCCAAATACTGCGCCAGGCGATGCCGTGGCCACCCAAACACCAATCGTGCAGGACCTGACCGTCTGAACAGTCCAGCGGCCCGACGGGCTTGAAGTGAATCACTTCGCTGGTTTGTCCCTTGTCGACGCGAAACGCCCAGCCCCGCGTCTGCGACGCATCGCTGGACAGCGTCAGGCAGTCAAAGCGTGCCAGATCCTGCGGAGCGTGTGGCTTGCCATGGCGCTCAATATAGGCCGGTGTGGCCACGCACAACCGGCGGTTGTCCGCCAGGCGCACGCTGACCAGGGACGAGTCTGGCATATCGCCGACCCGTACCGCGCAGTCGTATGCCTCACCTGCAATATCCACCACCCGATCGCTCAGGTTCAACGAAATGGTGACTTCCGCGTGCATTTCGCGAAACCGCGGAACCAGCGGCGCGACATGACGGCGCCCAAAACCAGCCGGTGCAGTAATGCGCAGGTGGCCGCTGGCCTTGACGCCTCCCGCGCTGACACTGGCTTCCGCATTAGCCAAATCGGAGAGCAAGCGCTGACAATCCTCCAGAAAGGCACTACCCTCATGGGTCAGCGTAATGCGCCGCGTGGTGCGCAACAGCAGCTTGACGCCCAGGCGCTCCTCCAGAGCGTCCAGACGGCGACCCATGATGGCGGGGGCCACGCCTGCCGCATGGGCGGCGGCGGTCAGGCTGCCACGCGTGACAACGGATACGAACGACTCCAGCTGCTTGAGCTTGTCCATATCAACATCAAGACCTTATGCGTATTGCGTAGAGCGCTATCGTTGTCATAGCAAAATCTGGTCTGCACGAAGGGAGGCCACATCCTCTGCGCTGTAGCCCAGGCTTTGCAGCAGTTCATCGGTGTGCTCGCCCAGTTGGGGTGGGTCTAGCCGCAGGCCCAGTCGCGCGCCCCCCAGCGTAATCGGCAGCAGCGGGACCTTGGTTTCACGACCGTCGGGCAAAGTCAGAGGCGCCAGTCCGCCGGTTTGCAACAGGTGCGGGTCATCCTGCAGGTACTGCGGATCGGTGATAGGGGCAAAGGGAAGGCCACTTTTCTCGAACACTGCAGCCAGTTCGGCCGACGTGTGCTGTGCCATGCGCTCCCGCATCGCCGGGATTAGCCATTCCCGTGCGCGGACCCGGTCGTTGTTGGTGGTCAGGCGCGTGTCCTGCTGCCAGTCGGCGTAGCCAAAAGCCTCGCAAAAGGCCTTCCACTGGCCATCACCCACCACGGCCAGAAAGATCTGTTCGTTGTTTTTGACGCTGAATACATCGTAGATGCCCCAGGGCGAAATGCGCTCGGGCATGGGTGCGGCGGCCTTGCCGGTCACAGCGAACTGCATCATGTGCTGGGCCACCAGAAAGATGTTGTTCTCAAACAGCGCGCTCTGCACCTCTTGACCCCGACCGGTTTGCTCACGCTGTGTCAGCGCAGCCATGGCGCCTATTGCGCCAAACATGCCGCCCATGATGTCGTTGACGCTGCTGCCCGCACGCAGCGGGTCGCCCGGGCGCCCCGTCATGTAGGCCAAGCCGCCCATCATTTGCACCACTTCGTCCAGCGCCGTGCGGTGGTCGTACGGGCCGGGCAAAAATCCCTTGTGGCTGACGTAAATGAGGCGCTCGTCCGTTTTGCTCAGCGTGGCATAGTCCAACCCCAGCTTTTGCATGGTCTCTGTTTTGAAGTTTTCACTAACGATGTCGGCCGTGCCGATCAGCTTGAGCACCACCTCACGCCCTTTGGCGCTTTTCATGTCAATGGCCAGACTCTTCTTGTTGCGGTTGAACAGCGGGTAAAAGCCAGCGCCGCTGCCCAGGAGTTTGCGCGTGCTGTCGCCGGCCAGCGGCTCCACCTTGATGACCTCGGCACCCAGATCGGCCAGCACCATGCCGCAGGTGGGGCCCATCACCATGTGGGTGAACTCCACCACGCGGATGCCTTGCAGGGGTAGCGACTTGGTATCGGGCGTGGTGCGCATCATTACGTTCTTTTTTGTCATGAATAGATTGATAATTATCCATATAGTATTCTTTCTGTGTATGGAATACAGTCATCGACATCTGCTTCGACTATTGGAAAGGCTCCCTCATGTCCACACCCTCCACCCCCCGCACCCAGGCCAAAGGCCTGCAAGTTGCAACCGTCCTGCACCAGTTCATTGAAGAGAAAGTGCTGCCCGGAACGGGCGTAACGCCTGACGCCTTCTGGAGCGGGTTTGATGCGATTGTGGCCGACCTGGCACCCAAGAACATCGCCCTGCTGGCCGAGCGCGACCGCCTGC
>DAOQRI010000451.1:0-2998 GCA_035355475.1 Rhodoferax sp.
CTTGTCGATGCCCATGCCAAACGCGATGGTGGCCACCATGACCACGCCGTCTTCGCGCAGAAAGCGGTTCTGGTGGTCCTGGCGCACCCGGCTGTCGAGCCCTGCGTGGTAGGGCAGTGCACGGATGCCCGCATCCGCCAGCGTTTGTGCCACGTCTTCTACCCGCTTGCGCGACTGGCAGTAGACGATGCCGGCATCACCCTCGTGCTCACGCTCGATAAACCGCAGCAACTGCTGCACCGCCTCGCGCTTTTCCACAATCGTGTAGCGGATGTTGGGGCGGTCAAAGCTGCTGACAAAAGCGCGGGCGTCCTGCAGTTGCAGGCGTTCCAGAATGTCTGCCTGCGTCAGGTCGTCGGCCGTGGCGGTGAGCGCCATGCGCGGTACACCGGGAAAGCGCTCGTGCAAAACGGTCAAGCCCCGGTACTCAGGACGGAAATCATGGCCCCACTGGCTCACACAATGGGCCTCGTCGATGGCGAACAGACTCAACAAACCGCGTTCGGACAGGGAGTCGAGCAGTGCCAGAAACCGGGGGTTGGTGACCCGCTCAGGTGCGGCATACAACAGGGTGATATCGCCGCGCAGCATGCGCTGCTCGACCTGGTACGCCTCGTCGCTGCTCAGAGTGGAATTCAAAAAGGCAGCGCTCACGCCTGCTTCGTGCAGTGCGCCCACCTGGTCGTGCATCAGCGCGATCAGGGGTGACACCACAATGCTGACACCCAACCCCGCGCGCTGGCGGGCAATGGCCGGAATCTGGTAGCACAACGACTTGCCGCCGCCGGTGGGCATCAGCACCAGCGCATCGCCGCCTTGGGCAACATGTTCGATGATGGCCTGCTGTGGCCCGCGAAACTGGGCGTAGCCAAACACTTCTTCCAGGATGGCGTGGCAAGTCTGGCTGGAGGTTGCGAGAGAAGATGCTATCAAAATACTAGCTACTTGCGTAAGATTGACGAGGGCTGGAGGCCGAAATGATGCCTGAAATTGGATTGCAGCCCGGTTGAAGGCCCTCTATTGTCGGGCACGGCCCCACAGGGTGCACTAAAATTGCGCCATCCCAAGGAGCGCTGCAGCGTCCTGGCCCTGCGTTCGCAGGCTGCCATCGGTCGCCAGGCTTGGGTTTGTCAACCGCGCTCACTTGTCTACCGAGAAAGTGAGCCGCCCCCTATGAATCCCGTCACCTATACCCGTGCCCAGGCCCTGCCCGGCATTCTGGTCAAGCGCATTGCCATTCTGGACGGCGCCATGGGCACCATGATCCAGCGTTTCAAACTGGGCGAAGCGCAGTACCGGGGTGAGGGTTACACCGGGCCAGGCAGCCAGGGTGACCGGTTCAAAGAATTTTCCCGCGATGTCAAAGGCAACAACGAGCTGCTCAGCATCACCCGCCCGGACGTGATCCGGGACATCCATGAGCGCTACCTGGCCGCCGGTGCCGATCTGATCGAGACCAACACTTTTGGCGCCACCACGGTGGCCCAGGCCGACTACGGCATGGAAGATCTGGCGGTTGAAATGAACCTGGCCTCAGCTCGGCTGGCCCGCGCCGCCTGCGACAAGTTCTCCACCCCGGACAAGCCCCGCTTTGTCGCCGGTGCGGTCGGCCCTACACCCAAAACCGCCAGCATCAGCCCCGACGTGAACGACCCCGGTGCACGCAACGTGACCTTTGAAGAACTGCGCCAGGCCTATTACGACCAGGTGAAAGCGCTGGTGGAGGGCGGAAGCGATGTGCTGCTGGTCGAAACCATTTTTGACACGCTCAACGCCAAGGCGGCGCTGTTTGCGATTGACGAGTACTTTGAAGCCAGCGGCGAGCGCCTGCCCATCATCATCAGCGGCACGGTGACCGATGCGTCTGGCCGCATTCTGAGTGGCCAGACGGTGACCGCCTTCTGGCACAGCGTGCGCCACGCCCAGCCTCTGGCCATCGGCCTGAACTGCGCGCTGGGCGCGGCGCTGATGCGCCCCTACATCCAGGAACTCAACCGCGCGGCACCCGATGTGTTCATCAGCTGCTACCCCAACGCGGGCTTGCCCAATCCCATGAGCGACACCGGTTTTGATGAAACGCCAGACGTCACCAGCCGTCTGGTGCGCGAGTTTGCCGCCGAGGGGCTGGTCAATATTGTGGGTGGCTGCTGCGGCACCACGCCCGACCACATTGGCGCGATTGCCCACGCGGTAGCCCCGCTGGCGAGCCGCGCTGTGCAGCGCAACTATTTCTATAAAGAGGCGGCTTGAAGGACCTCAGCGCCTTGGCAAAACCAGGGCGTCGATTTCCAGTTGCATGGCTTTGGCCAGCTTGGCGTACAGGCGCAGCTTGCGTGCGTTGTCGCGCAGGCGCTCCGCCAGCCGTGCGGAGATGGCCAGCAGCAGCTTGGCGCCAATGCGTGGCTCTTCGTTGATCAGACTTTCCAGGGCGTCGCGGCTCAGAATGGCAAACAGCGAGTCCGCACTGGTGGTGCATGACGCCGAGCGCGGCTCGCGGTCCACCAAGCCCACTTCTCCCACGAGGCTGCCCGGCCCCAAAACTCCAATGGTGAGTGGTTCGGTGCGGCTCACGGTGACGGTTTCCACCACTACCTCACCTTCGAGCAGCAAGGCCATGAAGCCTTCATCTGCGGCGTCGCCTTCACGTATGAACGTGGTGGCGTTGGGGATGAACTGCGGGCTCATGTAGCCCACGACCACACGCGCCTCGTCCATGGACAGGTGCATCAGGGCGCTGGGCGCCGTCAACAACTCAGCCGCACGCTCAAAAGCCCGAACGCGCTCTGTTGACGGCTTCTCTTCTTCCGGGGACATGACCATGGTGTGCGCCTTTGGACAGTGCAGGGCGTTCGATGCATAAGGGATGGAAAGCCGATGGTAAACCACACCGCAGGTGCGCCACGCCGGTTCTCCCGTAAAATCGCAGCATCCAAGGAGCGTTGCAGCGGTCACACAGTGGTCCCGTCAGGCTTGGATGTCCCAACGACGCTCACCTGCC
>DAOQRI010000452.1:0-2995 GCA_035355475.1 Rhodoferax sp.
ACGAGCCCGCCTTCGCCATCAAGTTCACCATCTACCGATTGCGCCCCAGCGGCAGTGCCGGAGACGGAGACATTTTTGGTGCCCAGCAGTACGCGCCGCTGCTGGATCTGCAAATTCCGTAGAGTCAGAAACCAGCCTCTTGACGCAAGCATGATCATGCCGCATGATGGCATGATCATGCTTGTGGAGAAAAACCATGCTCAAAGAGGTAGGCACCAGCGGCCAGATATCGCTGGGAAAGAAATACGCCGGGCAGCTGTTTGAAGTGGCTGTGCAGCCCGATGGCAGCATCGTCATGCGCCCGGTCAAGGTCGTGCCCGCCACGCCTGCGGTTCACGAATCCCAGGCCACATACGGCCAGCCGAAGCAAAACAAAGCTGCCGGGCAGGCTTCCCGCGAATGGGCGGACGCCAACGCTGCCAGCATCGATCAATACAACGCCTGGGCCTCACAGCGTGAGCCCTACTCGCAGCGCGTGCGGCGCTGGCGCGAGAGCGGTCAAAGCGACGCCTGAGCCGTGGCACGATTCGACATTTACCCCAACCCCATCGCGGCTGACCGCAGCGACTTTCCGTTTGTGCTGGAAATCCAGAGCGACCTGCTCTACCGGTTTGCAGAACGCGTGTGTGTGCCACTGGCAGCAGCTGGCGCCTTCCCAGGCATGACTGAGCGGCTCAACCCCACCATCACCGTGATTGATCAGCCTGTGCACCTGCACCCGCTGGGCATCGCCGTGTTTCTGGTCCAGGAATTACGGCAGCCTGTAACCAGCGCAAAGGCCCAGGCGCTGGAGATCGACACCGCGCTGGACATGTTGCTCAGAGGGTATTGAATACACCATGAATCTCAAGCGATGCAAGCCGAGAGCTTAACTGGTTATTAGCATTTAGCTAACTTATGCTAACATTCAGTATTGACTACACCCGCGATGCGCTCAAGGCATTGAAAGCGATGCCACGCAATTTACAGACCGGCATCGTGGGGAAAATTGAACAACTGGCTACTAACCCCTTGAAGGCCAGCAACGTCAAGAAACTGGTCGGGCGCGAGGGCTATCGGCTCCGCGTGGGTGACTGGCGTGTGATTTATGAAGTTCAGGGCGACAGGCTGGTCATTTTGGTGCTGGCGGTTGCCCCACGAGGAGGTGCCTACAAATGACTGGAATCCAATTTATCGAACGCAACGGGCGGCGCGAATATGCAGTGGTGCCCATGCCGCTGTTTACGCGCATGGCTGCACTGCTGGAAGAGCTTGACGATGAAGCGCTTTACGACAAAGCCAAAACGGCTGATGATGGTTTTCGCGTGCCGGGCGAAGTGGTTAACGCCATTCTCAACGGCGCGCACCCCGTTAAAGCCTGGCGTGAACATGGCGATTTGACTCAGGACGCGCTGGCGGCAAAAGCAGGTATCAGCACGGCCTATTTGTGCCAGATTGAAACCGGCAAGCGGCAAGGTGCTGTTAAAACGCTCAAAGCGCTGGCCAAAGCCCTGGGCGTTTCGCTGGATGACTTGCAAGGTTGACCAACGCGTCAACCCATTAGTTTTTACTATTCCTTTATTTCCACTATTCCAACAACATGACCTACTGCGTAGCCATCAAACTCAACGCCGGCCTCGTCTTCCTCTCCGACTCGCGCACCAACGCCGGGCTGGACCAGATCAGCACTTTCCGCAAGATGATCGTTTACGAGAAGCCGGACGACCGCTTCATGGTGCTGCTGTCAGCTGGCAACCTGAGCATCTCGCAGTCGGTGCGCGAAATCCTGCAGATTGAGCAGCTCAAGGAGCATCCCGACAGCGAGCCCATCACCATCTGGAATGCCAAAAGCATGTTCGACGCGGCCCGCGTGCTGGGCTCGGCCATCCGCCACGTGCAGCAACGCGACGGCGAGTCGCTCAAGCAGTCGGGCGTCGAGTTCAACGTGTCGCTGATTTTTGGCGGGCAGATCAAGGGCGAAGGCATGCGCCTGTTTCAGGTGTATTCGGCCGGCAACTTCATTGAAGCCACGCCCGAGACGCCCTACTTTCAGGTGGGTGAATCCAAATACGGCAAGCCGGTGCTGGACCGCGTCATCACGCCCGAAACGCCGCTGGACGAAGCCGCCAAGTGTGCACTGGTGTCGATGGACTCCACGCTCAAATCCAACCTGTCCGTCGGGCTGCCGCTGGACATGGTGGTGTATGAAGTCAACCGCTTCCAGACCGACAAGGTGGTGTGCATTGATCAGGAAAATCCGTACTTCCAGATGATGCACAACAACTGGGGCAAGAAGCTGCGCGAGGTGTTTGACAGCATTGAAGACCCCACCTGGGACGGCGGCCAGACCGACGTGCCGCTGATGGTGAACCCGCTTCGCAACAAGCCGCTGAAGAAAATTGGAACCCCGCAAGAGAAATTGATCTGATGTCGCTGATCATCTTTTCCCACGCCAACAGTTTTGGGGCCAGCACCTACCGCGTCCTCTTCAAACACCTGCGCAGCCGCGGCTTCAAGGTCAAGGCGATAGACAAGTTTGGCCATCACCCCGACTACCCTGTTTCCAACAACTGGCCGCACATGGTGCAGCAGCTCGCCGACTTTGCAGCAGCAGAAATCCAGAAAGCTGGTGAACCTGCCTTCCTGGTGGGCCATTCACTGGGCGGCTTTTTGAGTGTGATGGCCGCGGCGCGCCATCCCGAGCTGGGTGGTCATGGCGCCAAGGGTGTGTTGTTGATTGATTCCCCCATTCTGGGCGGCTGGCGTGCCACTGCGCTGGGCGTGGCCAAGACCACGCAGATGGTGGGCTCCGTGTCACCCGGCGCGGTCAGCCGCCGCCGGCGCACCCATTGGGCCAGCGCAGCAGAGGCGCTGGAGTTTTTCCGCCACAAAAAAGCCTTTGCGCACTGGGATCCACAGGTGCTGCAGGACTACATCGACCACGGTACGCATGAGCAGGACGGCCAGCGCGTGCTGAGCTTTGACCGCAACGTGGAAACCGCCATCTACAACACCC
>DAOQRI010000453.1:0-2994 GCA_035355475.1 Rhodoferax sp.
GCCGGGATCGAATGCAACGCCCAGGATGACTCGCCAGAGCTGCGGTTGTGGCTGTTCAGGCACTTGCGACTTACGCATCATTTCCCCCGTCCATCAAATCCTGTGCAAGTGCTGGCTGGATATGCCCCCGCAGCGTCGCTACGGATAGCCAGACCAGCGTTGCCGCACCAGCGGCGGCCAGCGCGGTGAGTGCCCAACTGTCACCCGACAGCATTTGATAGCGCAAGTAGTGTGCATGGTTGAAGTATCCGGTGCGTTCCTCCAGGGCACCCGACACAACAAGCAGTGCAATGACCCCAACCATACCGAGCACCACCCACGCCAGAGGCCGCACGAACCAGACCATCGCCACGCCAAAGCAGAGCAGCACAAAAGGCGGCAGCAGGCTGAAGCTGTAGATCTCGGCAATGGCGAGTATTGGCAGGCAGGTAACCGTCACCAGCAGGGTTCGTGCGACATAAGACACCACTGGAGAGCGTTTGGCGACCCGCGATGCTGTGCCATGTGCCGCCATTTCGCGGTTCACCAGGTCTACGGCGAGACTGAAGTTGTCGGGTAGGCAATAAACCCGCAACAAGGTCCGCCAGCCATTACAGAATGCAATGCTGCGTGTCGCAGGTTCCGGGATGGTGCGGAATGACCCGCTCCATCGCAACGCCTGTGATTCATGTGTTGCGGCCAGCAAGCCGCTGCCCGCGGCTGCACCGCTTCCCAGCGCCAGACCCATCCAGAACGCCAATCGGTTGGTGCCGCGAACTGTACCGTCTGTCACTGTCAGATGTACGCCCTGCTTGTCGATGGTGAAGCGACTGGCGAGGCGGTTTCTGAAAGGGAAGGCCATTGCCGCGACCCCCAGCACAAACAGCCCTATGCTGATGGCCAAGAGCAACAAAGCAATGTGCGCAATGGAATGCCATGCTCCTTGGAGTCCAAGCAACAAACCGACCAGCACCGTCACGATGCCGCCGGCGCCCAACATCGCCTTTGCAAGCGCGGCCAACATGTAACGGTTGGTCAACAGCGGCACATCAATGTCCCACTGGAGGGATTCTGTGTGCGGAGGAATAATGACCATTTCTCCCATCGGGCCCTGCGCGGGGGCAGAGCCCCGAACATAGGACCGAAAACATACCGAGTAAATCACCCACTACCCACTTAAAAATAGTCAAAGCTTGTGGGGTTTGTCAAGGTCATTTTTGGCCTGACCGAGGTGAATTTCAGACGCAGCGAGCCAAACCGGACGCAGTCGGTTCAAGCAGTTTGAATTGTGTGGCTAACGCGGTCCGTACAGTAGCCCACGTCTGAGCCTGGGCATCAAACCGGCATGAGGTGCGAAGTGAATAAGCTATTGCGCTTCCCGCACCGGCCGGCCATTCACGGCCTGCACCGGACGCGCATTGTTGGGGTAGAGCTGGGTAAACAGTTTGTACTGCGCCTTGCTCAGGGTGACCGGCTGCTTCAGGATCATCCACAACACGCCCTCGGTGCACGGTGGCGTGGTCAGCGAACCCATGAACTGGTAGTAACGCTGGTCTTTGGGAAGCAACTCGTTCACGTCGAGCAGTCCTTGCGGCATGCGCACGCGGTCGCCACTGTCCAACGGCATATAGGTCCAAACCTTGTCGATCAGTGCGTTGGATTCGCCTTCTTGCAGCAGCACGGCCACGACGGCCAATTGCCCTTCATTGTTCTTGTGCACCAGGTGCGCCACCATGGGGAAGCGCTTGTAATTGATCTGTTCTTCAGATGGCGTGTGGAAATGGAACTGGAGCAGCCGGTAGTTGGAGCCGCGTGCGGTGATGGAGTTGTCCCCTTGCACATCCACCTGAATGGTGTGCCCATTGTTGACCACCGACGCATTGCTGGGCGCATAGGCAAATTCAACCGGTTCGGCCGGGCCTTGCAGGGTGCTGCCCTGTTCGATGTTGATGGGCGACTGGCGTTTGCCAATGGCGCACACGTTGAACTCGGGCTTGAGGTTGCCCCATGACTGCGGCCCGGTTTCACCTTCGTAAGCCCAATGGGCCTCGCCGCCGTGGGCGCCACCCGGTGCTGCGTGGGCAGCGGCGGGTGCCTTGCCTGTCGCGTGCCCTGATACGGCAGCGGCACGTGCCTGGCTGTAGCGCTGGCTGGCCAGTGCCTTGGCTGTGGGCGAAATGCTGTGACTGACGGTATCGGAATGCGCGGCGGCCGGAGCGGCCTTGGCCTCGGCGCCGTCTTTGCCTTCTACCGTCACCGTCATCTTCTTGCTGGCAACCACGGTGCCGGCCATGGCGGCGCGGATTTTTTCAGCCATAGGGTTGCCGCTGGCCGCGGGCAGGCCGTCAACCGGAACCGTCTTTTTTGCAATGGGCGATTCGTGGGCGTCCGGGGTGCTGGTTTTCTCTGGCGCAGTGGGGGCTTTGGTGGGCTTGGCTGTCGCTGGAGCGGCGTGTGCAGGGCCATGGTCGGCTGCTGGATCGGCTGCCCAGGCATTGGCACCCAGTGCCAGGCCCAGGGCGAAAACCAGCGGAAGCAGCACGGGGGCTGAGCGAGTAGTGGGGTAGAGCGTCATGGCGTGGCGTGCCTCGGGGGCGTACAAATTGAACTAGGCCTGTCCATCGTATCGGCCAAAAGCGGCCCCAACTTGAATGCGGGTGACTTTTGCGCGGCTGTCGCGCGCTATAGTGGGCATCCATCACCTCCCGCACCCCGATTCCCCGTGAGCATCCAGACCGACGATTTTTCCGCACCGCCGTCCAAGCGCATCATTTCTGCGGCACCGACCTCACCCCAGGAGGAGGCGATTGAGCGCGCCCTACGCCCCAAGTTGCTCGATGAGTATGTGGGTCAGGTAAAGATCCGAGAGCAGCTGGAGATTTTCATCAGCGCGGCCAAGATGCGTGGCGAGGCGCTGGACCATGTGCTGCTCTTTGGCCCGCCCGGCCTGGGCAAAACGACGCTATCCCACATCGTCGCGGCCGAACTGGGTGTCAACCTGCGCCAGACCAGCGG
>DAOQRI010000454.1:0-2991 GCA_035355475.1 Rhodoferax sp.
CCGCATTCGCGTCGAGCGCGGCGTCCAGGGTGTTGGGGAAGTTGCGCGCCTGTGCGGTGAACCAGTCGCGTTGCAGCACCCCGTTATAGATGGCGGCGTAGGTGTTGGCGGTGGACGAGAACGCGCCAATGTAGGCATCGAACGCCTTGGCGCGGTCAGCCTGGTTGTAGTTGGTTTGCAGTACGGTTTGGTAGGTACCGTGCCCGAGCGTGATTTCCTTGCCATCGGACAGCGTGACCTTGGGGAACTTGATGTCGGAGGTGCTCAGCTCCTGAAAGGCCGCAGTGGGGGACTCACCCAAACGGGTGGCGTAGGACAGCAGCTTTTCACCCTTGTCATCGAGCACATGGGCCTGCTGGCGGTAGTGCTCCTGAATGCCAAACCGGTAAGGGGCCAGCGCGGGTGTTTGCGCAATCCAGCCATCCATGGTGGCCTTGGGAATGCGCAGCAACTCGGGCGTGAACCAGGAAGTGGCCGTACCAAATTTCGCAAAGATGGCGCCCACGCGCTGGAACTTCCCCGCAATGTCCTGGTTGCGGGTATCCACATCGCGCTGCAGTTGTGGGTAGCGGTAGACCCTGTATTGCAGGATGCCGATTTCGTCAAACGCCTGGTAAGCCTTTAGCACCGCCGCCGGGCCACTGGCCAGACTGCCCTTGAGTTGGGCGAAGGCGTCCATCTTGGCTTCCATCTCCTTCATGCCAGCGTCCCATGCATCCCAGTTTGAGTAAATGGGTGAGAAGTCCCAGCGGTAGGGTGCAGGTATCTCTGCACGGACGCGGGTTTCAGGTTTGGCCGCAGCCAAAGCACTGTCAGCGGCCAATAACGACATAACGCCAACTAGCGTGTTGACAACCATGGAGCGGGGATGCAGTTTCATAGGGAGGGGATTCCTTGCAGTAGGAGTAGGGGCCAACTCGAAAAGTGGCAGTGTAAAGGCGCGTCATCAAAGCCGTAGACTAGCGCAATAGTTACCGCAAATTTCTTGACGTTGGGGAGTCCGCCATGAACCTGTTCCTGAACAACCGATTTCTTGCATCCATCGCTTTTGCGTTTGCTCTTGCGGGTTGCATGGAGACCGCACCCGTGAAGCCAGCTGAGCCGGTGCCTGAGACATCGGCCAAGAGCAGTGCCCCCAGTTTTGGAAACCCCTCGCCTACTTCGGGCAGTTCAACTTCTGCCAAGGCCAACGCCGCAGCCGATGCGGCTGCCTACAAGGAAGTGGAGTACAAAAACGCCAAGAAGAAAGGCCCGGCTCTGATCGTAATCGCGGGCGATATCAAGAGTAACAATGCCACTTTCACCCAAAAATTTTCGCCCAACAACATCGCAGACTTTGGTGAACTCGAACTGTCGCAAGCCAATTTTGTGGTGCTGGAGCGCGCCAATCTGGGCAAGCTGCTGAACGAAATTACGCTGGCCTACAACCTGGGCAACGTGACCGGGGCGCGCAAGTCCATGCAGATGGGCAAGCTCAAGACCACCAAGTGGGTGGTCAAGTTCGACATCCTCAAGGCAGAGCAAATTGCCACCAACAGCAAGGGTTTTGATGGCAGGGCCGTGGGCGGCTTGATCAGTCAGTTGTCGGGCAGCAGGGGTGGCTCTGCCGCCGGGCAGGTGGTGGGTTCCGTCAAGACGGGAGACTCCACCGGCGTTTGGTTGATAGGCATGCGCTACAAGATCATGAATGCCAACACCACCGAGCAGGTCGCCCAGGGTTACAAGGAACTCAAGATGGAAGTGGGCGCTACCCAAACCAGTGTCATGGGCGTATCAGAAGCCGCCACCGGTGGCGTGGGCCTTGACACCATGGTGCAGCGTCTGGTGCAGACGGCGGTGTGGGAAATCGACGCCAAATACAAGTAGATGGTCTATCGGCTGGCGTCAACCATGGACTGCGCCCACTGGATGGCTTCAACCAAAGAGGGGAATATCTTGAACGGGCGCCCGATCTCGGCATAAATTTTGGTGAAGTAAGGCCCCATGATGGCGCCACCTTCCACATCCGGTCCAATCACAAATGCCGTGGCAACGGCAGTGAGTTCGGGCGGCAACTTGGTCTTCATGAGCTCGGAGTAGCGTGCAATGCCATCCAGGGAGGCCATCACACTCTCCCGTGCGATGGCGATACTGGCCCAGGGACCAGGGTGCTTGAGGTTGGACAGGAATGCCATCTGCGCGACGGCCATGGCATCAAATGCTTCACGGTTGAAGGGCCCGGTGCATTCGTAATGCAATACATCGCCTTCTATGAAAATTTCAATCACACCATGTGGCGCAAAACCGGTTATTGCCACCTCATTGGTGCTGATTTTGGTGATTTTGTTGTTTTCCATTGCTCTGACCCAATCGCGTCGTGGCGAATATTCGGTTTATCTCCAACCGAAATGATCATAGCCGCACGCGCGCCACAATGAAATGCTGATTGCCCTTGTCAGGCGATAGCAATGCCCTACGCTTTGCCGGGCGAGGCCATTGCCTTGAGTTTGCGGTACAGGGAGCGTTCGCTCATACCCAATCGCGCCGCCAGTTCGGCCCGACTGCCCTGGTGGGCCGCAACGGCCTGTTTCCACGCGGCCTCTTTCAGCGCATTGATCGACAAATTCTTCGCGGAGGTGGAGTCTTCTGTCTGGTGTTGCCGGCGACCAGACTGCAGTGCCTGCGCAATGTGGTTGGATTGGATGGTTTCGCCGTCGCACAGCAGCGAGGCGCGCTCCAGCAGGTTGCGTAACTCACGCACGTTGCCTGGAAACGGGTGGTCGCGCAACGCCACCAATGCCTCGGGTGTCAAAGTCAAACGCCGTTTGGGGGCGACGCGCTTCAATAGGGCGTCCGCCAGCAGTGCGATGTCTTCGCGCCGCTCGCGCAGGGCAGGCAGGTGAAACGGAAAGGTGCTGAGGCGGTAGTACAGATCTTCCCGGAAGCGACCCTGGGCAACCAGGAGATCGAGATCGCGGTGGGTGGCCGACACCACGCGGATGTCGGCATGGC
>DAOQRI010000455.1:0-2984 GCA_035355475.1 Rhodoferax sp.
GGCCAGGCCACCAGTTGCATGCCCAGGCCCATGATGAGCAGCACGGCCGGGCGGGTGAAGGCATCGGTGTCCTGCGGGTTGATCTCGGCGGTGTCTTCGACTTCGATGTCGAGTCCGTTTGCTCTTATTTTCATAGCTACTTACGCTTATTTGAAGAGGGCCAGGTGCCTATTTCACTGTTGAATTACGTCGGAACACCAAGCGCTGCGGTGTCGAATGCGCAGCATCCCACGCGTAGCCATCTTCATCAAATGCGCGCAGCTGCTCGGGTTGTACCAGCTGGTGGGTCACGGCAAAACGCGCCATCATGCCGCGCGCACGCTTGGCGGAGAAACTGATAATTTTGTACTCGCCATTGCGTAGTTCCTGGAACACGCACTCCACGACCCTGGCTTTCAGCGCCCGGGTATCCACCGCCTTGAAATACTCATGCGATGCCAGGTTGATGACGACAGGGCTGATGTCGGCACGCAAGCGCTTGTTCAGGTACTCGGCAATCTGCGTACCCCAGAAGTGGTACAGGTCACGACCAAGCGGGTTGGTCAGATGCGTGCCCATCTCCAGCCGGTAGGGCTGCATCAGGTCCAACGGTCGCAACACGCCGTAAAGACCGCTCAGGATGCAGACATGTGCCTGCGCCCAGGCCAGGTCAGCCTCGCCCAGACTGCGAGCCTGCAAACCGTCATACACGTCGCCGTCAAACGCCAGCACGGCGGCGCGCGCATTCTTCACCGTAGCGCGGGTAGACCAGGCCTGGTAGCGCGCCACATTGAGCGCGGCGAGCTTGTCGCTCAGGGACATCAGCTGGGCAATATCCTGTGGCGACTGGGTGCGCAGCAGTGCAATCAGGGTCTGTGATTGCTTGACGAAAAGTGGCGCGGTCGGCGTGTGGGGCGCCAGTGGGGATTCATAGTCGAGCGACTTGGCGGGCGAGAGAAGAAAAAGCATGCCCCCATTATCGTGAAACCGCCATGGCGACGCGGACTGCGGCTCAAGACCCCTGATTCAGGCGTGCAAATTGCGCCGGTGTCTGACCACTCCAGCGGCGAAAGGCGCGTGAAAAGGCGTTTTCATCCGAAAACCCGAGTTTTTCACCCACCACCGCCACTGCCTGCCCGCCGCGCAAAGCCTGTGCGGCCAGGTCATAGAGCAGCGCCTCGCGCAGGCCCTTGAACGAGATGGCCTCGTCAGCGAGCTTGCGGTTCAGGTGGCGCCCGCTCATGCCCAGCTCCTCCCCGATGCGCTCCTTGCCCCAGCGCGGGTTCTTGCGGACGATCTGCTGTACGCGCGCTGACACACTGCCCTGTGGCAGCGAAGCCAGCATGTCATCTGCCAGTACACGCAAGTGCGCGTGCAGCGCCTTGCCGGCCTGTATCAGGCTGTGGTTCAACTCGCCAGTAGCCATGACGAGGCCATGAAAGTCCTGCTCAAATTGAACCGGACACCCCAGCAGAGCTTCATACGCCGCCACGTCAGCGCGCGGCGCATGCGCAAACCGCACCGCAGACGGTTTGAAACGGCCATTGGTCATCCAGCGCGCAAGACACACAACACAACCCATCACCGCCTCAACCCGCTGGTCAACGCACACGGTGTAGCTGGGCCGATAGCGCAGTACGACGGTTTGCGCAGCGCCATCTGGCACCACCTCAAAGCGGGCGCTATCGCCAATGATGGGCGCGTACTCGGCCAGAACCTCCAGTGCCTCGCCCAAGGTGTCGCAGCTCAGCAGCAGCATGCCCACAATGTCCAGGTGCCCGGCCTGCAGATCGGCGCCCACCGCCAGCGCCGCCAGCGGGTCGGTCGTGGCAGTGGCAAACACACTCCAAAGCATGTCCTGCTGCGCCATGGGAATGCGTGTGCCCTGCGACAGGACGGCGCGCAGGGCATCGGGCACCTGGACCCCGTGGCGCTGGGCAGCCTCCAGAATGGCTTGGGTAAAACGGGCGTTCACGCTCGTTTGGCTGTTTTGGTCAGGCATGGAGGCATATTGTGCGTAGCTCGGGACTATACGTCCCGAATTGCAGCCCCCATGTCCCGTATTGCACGGGACAGACGCGGGTATTTGCCCTAAAGTTGCGCCACAACCGAGGATGGGCCTGTGTGTCGCCAGACACAGCAGCCCAGACCTGCATAACGAGGAGACACACCATGACACCGATTGACCAGGTACACCTGAGCTTTAACCCGCAGACATTGACACTGCTGAATGCCGTCTTGGGCCTGGTCATGTTTGGCGTGGCATTGGAGTTGCACGTGGAGGACTTCAAGGCCGCCCTGCGCACGCCCAAGGCGTTGGCGCTCGGCCTGCTGGGGCACCATGTTCTGTTTCCAGCCATGACCTATGTTCTGGTGTCCATCCTCAAGCCCGAGCCCAGCATTGCGCTGGGCATGATTCTGGTGTCCGCCTGCCCGGCCGGTCACATTTCCAACTTTCTGGTGCACCATTCCAAAGGGAACACGGCCTTGTCGGTGAGTGTGAGCGCGCTGTCCACCGTGGTGGCCCTGTTCATGACGCCGCTGAACTTTGCCTTCTGGGGCAATCTGCACCCCATTACCGCGGGGCTGATGAAGGAAGTGGCCATGAGCCCGTGGGAGATGCTCGAAGTCATCGTCATGCTGCTGGGCGTGCCGCTGGTGCTGGGCATGTGGGTAGCCAAACAGTTTCCGGCGTTTGCGCACAAGGTGCAAAAGCCGATGAAGATTTTGTCCTTCGTGATCCTGCTGGCCTTTATCGGCGGGGCACTTGCCGCCAACCTGAAGCACTTTCTGAACTTCATCCAGCTGGTGGTGGGCGTGGTGTTCGTCCACAACCTGATGGCACTTGTCACCGGCTACGGCCTTTCAAAAGCAATTGGCCTGCCCGAGCGGGACTGCAGGGCCATTACCTTCGAGATGGGCATACAGAACTCCGGCCTGGGCCTGATTCTGATCTTCAACTTCTTTGGTGGTTTGGGCGGCATGGCCATCGTGACCGCGTGGTG
>DAOQRI010000456.1:0-2973 GCA_035355475.1 Rhodoferax sp.
TTTGGAGAAGTCCAGCACATCGTTGAGCAGGCCCAGAAGTGATTTGGCAGCACCTTCTGCCTTGCTGGCGTAGTCTATTTGCCGGGCCGTTAGATCGGTGTTGTTCAGCAGCTTGAGCATGCCCAGAATGGCATTCATGGGCGTGCGGATCTCGTGGCTCATGTTGGCTACAAACTGGCTCTTGGACCGCGAGGCCTCTTGTGCTGCCTCGGTGGCACGCACCAGCTCGGTGATGTCGGTGTACGTGGTGACAAAGCCGCCATCGGGCATGGGCGCACCGCGCACTTCCAGTGTCCTTCCGTCTCCGCGCTGGCGTTGAAACCGGTGGGCTTGCGCCAGCTTTGCGCGCTCCACAATGGACTTCACAATGGCCGCGCGGTCGCCGTCGCCATATTCACCACGCTCGGCATTGAACCGGATGATGGAATCGAACCGCACCACCTCTGGCTCGAACAACCAGGCAGGAAAGTCCAGCAGGGTGCGAAACAGCTGGTTTTCTGCCACCAGATTCAACTGGTCGTCGATGACGCTCAAGCCCACCGGAATATTGGCCAGAATGTTCTTCATCAGCACGTTCTTCTGGCGCACTTCTTCTTCCAATTTGCGCCGCTGTGCAATGTCCTGAAAAATGCCAACCAGGCGAATGCGCTGTCCATCCCGGTACTCGGCCTCACCGGCACAGCCCACCCAGATGGGTCGTGTCATTGCGGTGACAAGGGGCAGTTCAAGGTCCCAGGGTTTACCTGTTTTTGTGGCCGCTGCGATGGCTACCCGGATCTCTTCCCGGGCGTCGGGTGCAAAAAAGGCGATGGACTCTTCCAGCGTTGGTTGGTGCCCATTGGCCACATCGTGGATCAGGCAGGTCTGGTCCGACCAGTCGATGCGGTTTTCCACCAGGTCGTACTGCCAGCGCCCGATACCGGCAATGCGGCCCGCACGAGCCAGGAAGGCTGCACTGTCGCGCAGCGCGGCGGCTGATTCCTTGAGTTCAGCTTCGGCCGCCTTGGCCTCCGATATGTCCAGGTTGATGCCGTACAGCCACTCCGGCTGGCCGTCGGGCGTTCGGGTGAACAGGCGGCCCCGGGTCAATTGCCATATCCAGTGTCCATCCTTGTGGCGGATGCGTCCTTCAAACTCGTAGGTCTCGCGCTGGCCCGACAGGTGTTCGGCCAGGCGCTGGCGGGCCAGCAGGGCGTCTTCCGGGTGCAGTGCGTTGCGCCACAGCCTGTTGGGATCGCCGTTGGTCTCTTCCAGCGTGTAGCCAATCATTTCGGCCCATCGCGCGCTCACGATGCCCTGGTCGGTCTGGTGGTTCCACTCCCAGGTTCCGGCGCGCGTGCCGGTAATGATGTTGTCCAGGCGTTGGCGTTCGGCGTCCAGGGTCTGTTGCGCATGCTTGATGGCCGTGATGTCTGTCCGGACTGAAACGTACTTCTCTATGCCATGGTCGCCAAAGAAGGGCGCAATCACGGTGTCTACCCAATAGGGCGTGCCATCTTTAGCCGTGTTGCAGACCTCTCCGCGCCACACGTAGCCACTGGAAATGGTCTTCCAGACACCTTCCCAGAACTCCCGGGGCTGCACCTCCGAACGCACAATCCGGTGGTTTTGACCGATCAATTCCGCTTTGCTGTAGCCGCTGATTTGGCTGAACATCTCATTGGCGTAGGTGATGTTGCCCGCCGGGTCGGCAATCGACACGATGGAGTACATGTTGATCGCATCCATCAATGTTGCGACTCGCGCAGCGCATCCAGCCGGGCAGTCTGTGCTTCACGCCGCTCGCTATCGAGGCGGCTCAGGTTGGCCTGGGTTTGAGCCAGCCGCTGCAGCACGCTGTCGGCCGGAGCAGACTGGGTGTCGATAGGGCTGGTGAAATCGCCCTCGCCAATGCGTGTGATGTGGGTATGCAGCGCGTCAGGCGTTGCACCCAGAATATTGCGCAAAGCCCGCCGCGTCTGCACCATGACCACCAGCAAAGCCAATGCAGCAGCAATCAGGATCCAGCGCAGCACCGTGGCGCGCATCTGTGCCTGTTGGACCGCAAGGCGCGTGCGTTCTTCCACCATGTCGTACACGTCACTGATGGGCTGCATGATGGCGGCCTTCAGCTGGTGGTACGCCGGGTCGTGGAGCTTGGCCACGGCTTGCAAGTGGCTGGCCGATCCGATGGCAGCGGGGCTTTCTACCATCGCCATGGCTTCACGCTCGGTGCGGGCCAGCGCATCCGAGTTGGACTTTGCCTGCGCCAGTTTGGCGAGTTCTGTGTCGGTAAATGATGCCTGGCGCATCAACTCCAGCAGGCTGATCGCTTGGCCAATGCCTTCATCCGGGCGAAGCTTCGCAGCGGACACATGGTCCCAGTAGATGCTTTGGTAGTTTGCCGGGCGTGCTTGGCGGCCGTCACGGATCTCGACGATGTCGTCGTAGTATTTTTTGTAGCTTGCGTCACCAGTTGCAACATAGGTGCGCGCCATGCGTGTCAGGTCGTCTGAGGACTGGCGCAACTCGTTTGCCAACAACACGGAACGCAGTCGCGCAACACTGGCCGCATCCACCTGTCCCTCGGAGAATGTGTAGATGCCAAACAAGGCGCCCACTGTCACCAGCATGCCGACGCCCAGCCAGATTTTGCGGGAAAACAAAGAGTGTTGGTGCAGCATCAACGGCGTCGATTCTTGCTTTTGAAGGGGGTGCGCCATTCTACGCACGCCCACAGTTGGAACCGGAGTGTGTGCAGCTGCTACAGTGGCCCGGTCACACACAATGGGGAAACCATGTTCACAACGTACGCGCGTGCCCTGTGCATCGCCCTGCTGACCGCGGTCAGCGTTTTGCAGGTGCAGGCCGCACCGAGTTTGTCGGATCCGTTGCCGGTGGGGCCGCAGGTCACGGTGGGCCAACTGTCCAATGGTCTGACCTACTACATCCAGAAGAACAACCGCCCCGAAAGACGGCTTGAGCTGCGCCTGG